>SCVT01000500.1 GCA_004296815.1 Reyranella sp.
ACGCCGAACAGATCCTTGTGATCGGTGAAGGTCCAAGGCTGGCCCACGTTGTTGCGGACATTGGGCGCCCACGGCAGCGCGACCCCGTTGGCGACGCCGAGATAGGGGACCAGGCCGCCGACATACTGGCGCTGGAAGCCGAAATCGGTCGAGAGCCGCACCCGCTCGCCGCGGAAATCGAGACCGAGGACCGCCAGGCCGCGTTCGTCGGTGTTGTAGTTCACCGACGTCTGACCGGCGCGGTAGACGCCATTGAACCGGGCGCCGACCTGTTTCTCGTCACCGAAGCGGCGCGCGACATCGATGTGCCCGCCGAACTGCCCGTTGGAGATGTAGTTGGCCGTGATCTGGGTCAGCGCCTCGTCGGGCGCGCGCTTCGGGACGATGTTGACCGTGCCGCCGATGACGCTGAGCGGCGACATGCCGGTCAGCATGGCGCTCGGTCCCTTGAGCACTTCGATGCGCTCGGCCATCTCCACCATCGGCGAATAGTTGGGCACCAGCCCGAACAGGCCGCCATAGGAGATGCCGGCGCCGGAGCCGGCATCGAAACCGCGGATGAAGAAATTGTCGCGGCCGATGCCGCCTTCCGGCGCATAGGCGCGCACCGAGGGATCGTCGAGCAGCACATCGCGGACCGTCTTGGCCTGCTGCTCCTGCGCCTTCTTCGCCGTGAAGTTCGTCTGGTTGAAGGGCGTATCCATCACGCCGCGATTGCCCAGCAGGCCGAGCTGGCCGCCGGTCGCGACCTGGCCACCCGCGTAGGGCGGCGGCAGGTTGTCGATCATCGCCTGCGGCGGCACCGGGAACGCGCCCTGCACTTGGACGGGATCGAGCTGCGTGGCGCCGGACGGGCCGACGGCCGGCCGCTGCACCTGGACGGTGTTCGGTCCGGTGAACTGGAAGGTGAGCCCGGTGCCGGCGAGCAGGCGCGCGAGCGCCTGCTGCGGCGTGAGGCTGCCGCTGACGGCAGTGCTCGAGGCAGCGGCCGTCGCATTGCCGTCGGCAGCGACCTGGAGGCCCGACTGGTAGCCGAACTGGACGAGCGCGTCGGCGAGCGGTTGCGCGGGGATATTGAACGACCGGATGCCCTGGGTGGCGGACTGCGCGGCCGCCGGCTCGACCAGGATCACTTCTCCCGACACCGCCCAGAGGATCGCCGCCGCCAAACCGAGCCTGCGACGTGCCCTGCCTGCATCCCGAGCCATGTACGATCTCCCGCTACGCGCCACGGGGCATCCGCACATGGCTTCAGGCTCGCATCATCCCCACTGGAGTGACGAGACGAGCGCACTCCATTTTTCCTGAAAAGGTTTCGTCAGCCCTTCGAGACGATCAGCAGCCACGGCGTGACGCGCGTCACGCGGCCGCCCTGCGGTCCGACGATCGCCTGCAGGGCCGCCTCGGGATCGGCGGTGTCGAACACGCCGGTGACCGAGGCGCGACCGACCGATCCGTCGGCGATCACGATGCGGCCTGAGAACCACGGGCGCAGCCGGTCGACGACTTCCGCCACCGGCCGGTTGCGAACCGCAAGCCGCGCCTCCGGACCGCTCAGCAGATAGTCCGGCAGGCCCGACGCGCGTTCGGCGGTTCCGTTCGTCGCGACACTCAGCCAGTCGCCGGCGATCAGCTCCCAGGACGAGGCGCCGCGCACCGGTTCGACCTTCACGCGCCCGTGCGCCACGCCAACGGTCGTGCTGCCCGACAGCACGGCGACATCGAAGCGCGTGCCCAGCACGGTCGTCACGCTGTCGCGCGTCGTCACCCGGAACGGCCGGCGTGCATCCGATGCGACATCGAACAGAGCCTCGCCCGACAGCAGGATCACGCGGCGCTCGGCAGCGGCGAACTCGACTTTCAGTGCGGTATCGGGACCGAGCCGCGCGGTGCTGCCGTCCTCGAGCTGCATGGTGCGGACCTGCGCCGTGCGCGTCACATGGTCGGCCTCGAGCTCGCGCATCATCGACGGCGCAGCGATCGCTGCGGCACAGACCAGGAGCAGCGCGGCTACCGCCACCGATGCTCGACGCCTGCCCGACCATACCGAACGGTGCGCGATGACCGGGGACACGGGGACAGTAGACTCCGCGCCGGACGCCGCCAGCAGCGCACCGGTGTGCGAGACGCTTTCCCAGGCGGCGACGTTCAGCGGCTCGCGGACCCAGGCCTGGAACTCGGCGCGGCGGCCGCCGTCCGACGGGTCGTCGTCGAGAAGAATGAGCCAACCCGCCGCTTCCTCGCGGGCGCGCTCCTCGTCGTTCGGCTGTGAAGGACCGGACTCTCCCATGATGAGGTAGACGATCCCGGACGTGCCGTTTTTCCTTTTTAGTCGGCTTTCACCCAACTCGCCTGCGGCCGCGGACGCGCCAGCGGTCGCAATGGGCGACGCCCTCGGCGACCAGCCTGAAGGTGCGCGTGACCGAGAGGTCGAGATGGTCGGCGACCTCCTGCAGGGTCCGGCCCTCGATGCGGTTCATCCGAACCGCGATCCGGGTGCGCTCCGGCAGGGCCGCCAGCGCCTCGAGGACCAGCCGCAGCTCGTCCTTGGCGGCGGCCGACTGCTCGGCCGACGGCGCCTCGGCGGGAAGCGCCGCCGCCATCTCGTCGGGAGAGGTACGGCCGAACTCGCGCGCCAGCCGACGGCGCGTGTCGATCGCGAGGTTGCGCACGACGCGGTAGAGATAGGCGACGGGCTCGAGGACGGCCGACTGGTTGTGTGCCTGGCGCAGCCTGAGCCACGCTTCCTGAACGACATCCTCCGCCTGCGCCCGCGATCCGACGATGCGCGTCGCGTAGTCGACGAGAGGACCCCTGTGCTCGATGTACAGGGAGATTGGATCTGTCGGCACGGTACGTCGCCAATATCCCAGTTGCGAATGGTTCGCAATTGTAATTTGGTCACTGACGAAGGGCCTGCCAGTCCGGGCGCGCGATCAGCCAGAAGACGGCTCCCATCGGCACGCCGAACACGCCGAGATAGGCCGAGTGCATAGTCGAGTCGGCGAGGCAGCCTTTCAGCGCGCACCAGTGCAGCGAGGCGAAGATCGCCGGAAGCGCGACGGTTAGAAAGCCCAGCACGAGGTACGGGACGAGACCGCTCTGCCCGTAGTGGCGCAGGAACAGGTGGCCTGGCAGGCCGACGACGAGCTGCACCGTGTAGAGAAAGCCTGCGATCCACCACAGCACGGTGAGCGAGATCACCTCGCCGGGCCCACTCACCAGCCACGTCTTCACGATGGCGGGCAGCACGGGCGCCGCACAGAACGCAACCAACAACCGCTTCAAACATCCTCTCGGAGCGTTTCTCGCCGGCGCTGCGACAGGGCAAGCGACGTGGACGCCTCTTACAACCAAGACGTTCGGGCGCGCGAGATTTCTCTCTTCGGCGTGCATTCGTCGGTCAACACGGCGTGAGGGCGCGTGCCCATTGACGACCCTAAATGTTACATTGTAACGTTATGATATAACATCAAAGTAGTGAGGTCGGAGATGGGGCAGCGTATCGGCGTATCGGCATTGGCCCTCACCGCCTCGCTTTCGGCCACCGGCGCCCCCCTCGCCCAGACCGCCCCGAGCAGCGATCCCGTGCAGATCCCCGCGATCGAGGTCACGGCCAAGCGGCTCGACCGCGAGCGCAGCGAGATCCAGCCGAGCCTCGGTGCCACGCGCTACGACTTCGGCAGGACGGCGATCTCGAACACGCCGCAGGGTGAGAACGCGCCGCTCAACCAGGTGCTCTTGCGCGCGCCCGGTGTCGTGCAGGACGGGTTCGGGCAGATCCACGTGCGCGGCGACCACGGCAGCCTGCAGTACCGGCTCGATGGCGTGCAGTTGCCGGAAGGCCTGTCGCTCTTCAGCCAGGTCCTCTCACCGCGCTTCGCCGATTCGCTGTCGCTGATCACCGGCGCGCTGCCGGCGCAGTACGGCCTGCGCACCGCGGGCGTGGTCGACATCGGCGTGAAGTCGGGCACGACGAATCCGGGCGGCGAGGCCTCGGTGATGGGCGGCTCCTACAACTGGATCCAGCCTGCGCTGCAGTACGGCGGACGCTCCGGCGCCTTCGACTATTTCGCGGTCGGCCAATACGTCAGCAACGGCATCGGCATCGAGAACCCGACGCCCTCCGCCACGCCACTGCACGACGACACCGCGCAGTGGTATGCGCTCGCCAAGGCGACGGCGATCCTCGACGAGAACACGCGACTCTCCTTCATCGGCGGTGGTGCCAGCGCGCGCTACCAGATCCCCAACGTGCCGGGCCAGACGCCGGCCTTCACGGTGAACGGCATCGCCAACTGGGACAGCACGCTGCTCGACCAGCGCCAGTGGGAGGACACCTACTTCGGCATCGCCTCGCTGCAGAAGAGCTACCAGGACTTCAACCTGCAGCTCTCGGGCTTCGTGCGCTACTCCGACCTCTCCTACCAGCCCGATGCGCTGGGCGACCTGCTCTACAATGGGCTCGCTCCCTGGGCGAAGCGCACGAGCCTGGCGGCCGGCGTGCAGGCCGATGCGAGCTGGAAGATCGCCTCGGCGCACACGCTGCGCGGCGGCTTCCTGGTACAGCGCGAAAGGGTCACGAGCTTCAGCCAAAACAGCGTCCTGCCCCTGGTGCCGGACCCGACCGATCCCGATGCCGAGCCGGTGCCGGGTGAGACGCCGACGGGCTTTCCCGACGGCTCCGACCTGGTGGGCTGGATCTACAGCGTCTACCTGCAGGATGAGTGGAAAGTGCTGCCCAAGGTGACCTTGAACTTCGGCGCACGCTTCGACGCGATCTCCGCGGCGACGACCGAGAACCAGCTCAGCCCGCGCGTGAACGTCGTGTGGGAACCGACGCCCGAGATCACGCTGCGCGCCGGCTACGCGCGCTACTTCGTGCCGGCACCGCTCAACCAGGTGGGCACCGGGTCGCTCATCTCACGCATCGGCACCGTCGCGGCGGCCGAAGTCATGACCAACAGCCCCGTCCGCGCCGAGCGCTCCGACAACATCGACATAGGCCTTACCGTGAAGCCTCTCGACGGGCTCACCGTCGGCTTCTCGGGCTACTACAAATGGGCCGAGAACTATCTCGACAAGGGCCAGTTCGGCGCGCCGATCTTCCTGACGGCCTTCAACTACTCCAACGCGCAGGTGAGGGGCTTCGAGCTGTTCGCCAACTACGACAAGGGCCCGTGGTCGCTGTACGCCAACCTCGCCTGGTCGCAGGTGAACGCGATCAACATCAACTCGGCGCAGTTCAACTTCGAGCAGGCCGAGCTCGACTATATCGCCAGCAACTGGATCTTCGCCGACCACAACCAGAGCTGGAGCGGCTCGGCGGGCGCCGCCTACATCTTCAACATGGACAGCGACTGGGCGACGCGCGTCTCGGCCGACGTCCTGTACGGCAACGGGCTGCGCACCAGCATCGTGACGCCCAACGACACCGCCCTGCCCGCCTACGCCACCCTGAACCTCTCTCTGACGCAAAAGCTGCCGATCAACGCCAGCAAGGGCACCCAGGTCCGGTTCGACGCCATCAACGTCACCGACGGCAGCTACCAGCTACGCAGCGGCGCCGGCGTCGGCGTCGGCGCTCCGCAGTACGGCA
>SCVT01000501.1 GCA_004296815.1 Reyranella sp.
GCTTCGTCGTTGACCCACGTGTAGTAGGCCTGCTCGCCATACTTCACGTCCAATTGCTTCCATTCGCCACGGTCGGCGCGAACGTAGTACGCGGCCCGGCCACGGGATCGCGGCTCGGGCTGCTTCGGAACGGCCGGGAGGAACCGCATGGTCAGCTTGAATCCGAGTTCGCTCTTCGACTTCGTCGGGAACGTTTCGTAGGTGTCGCAGTTGGTGTCGCCGGTCTTCGTCGCCGGCGAGCCGGCCCAAAGCCGGAACGGCGCCTTGCCGGTGCGCTTGAACACGACATGGGGAACGCCGCTGGCCGCCTGCATCGACAGGTTGCCGGCGCCGTCGCCATAAGCCATCTCGACGTGGAAGACCGAGTAGCCGTTGACGACGACGTTCGAGGTCTTGCCTTGGGAGCCGGCGATGGGGTGGACGCCCTGCAGGCCGACGGTGACGATCGGTGCATCGGTCTGCGCGAGGTTGTCGATCGAGAACTTGCTGTCGCCGCCTCCGATCGAATCCCCGCCGGTGTAGACGTACATGGCGTTCTGGTTCCAAAGGCGCACGCCCATGGGCAGAAGCTCCGGCGGGTAGGCCGGGTTCGTCATGTCGACGAAATCGATGCGGAACGGCTCGCTGGTCATCGGCTGCGAACGGCGGGTTGATCCTTCGCCGTCGATGATCCAGCCGGGCCTCTCGGGGGTGGTCTTCTTCTGGAGGAGAGCCGGGCTCCACCACTTGTTCGAGGTCACCGGGTCCTTGAAGCCGGGACCCCTGGCGATATCGAACTCGGGCGTGACGATCTTGTTGGACCCTTCGACATAGTCTTCGCCGGGTAACACATACGGTCGGAAGTTGCTGGTCAGGGAGTCCCACCCCGGCGTTCCCACCGGTGTGATCTTGGTGCTGCCCTGAACATAGGACGTGCCCTTCACGGAAACGACTTTGAGAGTGTCGCTCATGCCGAATGCCCCCCGCGGATTTGTCGTTGGATGCTTGGTCGGCCTGTCTGCTCACGCGGCAATACTGCCGCATGGCCCGACGCCTACCTCTGCCTAGATGAGCCCCCGATCTCGGGCGAACGCTGCCCGATCGCGTCGAGATTTAGAGCGAGCAGCGGCTCTTCGGCTCTCTGTATTTTTGCATATGACTCGCTTGGGTTGTATTTTCTGCACAACCTCTCCCAATACATGCGAGCGCTCTCGAAGCTCAGCGCGACGTGCGCCGAGCTGCAGTAGCAGCCTGGAGTGTTCGCGTTCTTAGGTGTCGGCGCCGACCGCGTCCGCCACGGACGCGAAGCCGTCGCGCGCCAGGAGTGCGGCCAGCTCGTCCTTGATGCGGCGGATGAGCGGCGGGCCCTCGTAGACCATCGCGGAGTAGAGCTGCACCAGCGTGGCGCCCGCGCGGATCTTGGCATAGGCGTCGGCCCCCGAGCCCACGCCGCCGCAACCGATCAGCGGGAACTGCCGTTCGGCGCGAACTGCGGTCTTGCGCAGCACCTCGGTCGACAGCGCCGTGAGCGGCGCGCCGGACAAGCCGCCGGTCTCGGCCTTGCGGTCGGAGCGCAGGGAGGCGGGACGCGACAGCGTCGTGTTGCCGACGATGATGCCGTCGAGCTTGAGTTCGCGGCAGACGAAGACGATGTCGTCGAGATCGTCGTCGGTCGCGTCGGGTGCGATCTTGACGACCAGCGGCACCGGCTTGGCCGCGATGGCGTCCTGCACGCGCTTCAGCAGGCCGGCGAGTTCTGTGCGGCCCTGCAGGTTGCGCAGGCCCGGCGTATTGGGCGAGGAGACGTTGCACACGAGATAGTCGGCATAGGGCGCCAGCGCCACGCAGCCCGTGACGTAGTCGGCGGCGCGATCGGTGCTGTCCTTGTTGGCACCGATGTTCACGCCGACGAAGCCCCGGCGCGGGCGGGCCGCGAGGCGGGCGCGGGCGGCCTCGAGGCCGTGCCCCGGAAAGCCCATGCGGTTGATGACGCCACGGTCCCGCGGCAGCCGGAACAGCCGCGGCCGCGGATTGCCTTCCTGCGGGCGCGGCGTGACGCTGCCGATCTCCACGAGTCCGAAGCCGAGCAACAGCGTGGCGTCGGCGACCTCGGCATTCTTGTCGAAACCGGCGGCGAGGCCGATCGGGTTGGGCAGCAGGCGGCCCCAGACCTTGACCGACAGCGACGACGGATCGGGGCGGCGGTCGCCGGGCGTCAGCCCGCTCTTGAGCGCGCGGATCGCAAGGCCATGCGCGGTTTCGGCGTCGAGACGCGAGAGGAGGGAATCAGCGAGGGAGTACCAGACGGCCATGCCCGTCTGGTAGCAGAGGTGTCCTGTGGAGCGCTTGGCGCCCTAGCGGAAGGAGCCGCCGCCGCCCTGGTTCGGGCGCAGCGACGGCGAGTCGCTGAACACGACCTGGAAGAGCTGGCGGAACAGCTCGCCGATGCGCGGATCGGTCGGGCCGGTCGCCGCCGTCCACGCCGTCGTCTCCGACATGGTCATGTCGTTACGGCAGTAGATCGCATAGACGTAGAAGACACCGGGCTGGCCCGGCTTGAAGCGGGTCGTGCCCTTGCAGACCGTATCGCTGTTGAGGTCGCTGGCCGGGTTGAACACCAACATCAGCCGGTAGTTGGGGCGCGGCGGCTCGGCCGGCGTCTCGTAGGTGAAGGTGAGCCGCGGCATGGGCTTGGCCGCCTGCATCATCGGCAGCAGGTCGCGCGCCACGGTCTCCGGGTCGACGCCGGGGAACGCGGTTCCCGCCAGCACCACCTGGAAATTCCTGTTGTCGGTCGCGGCGAAGAACTCGCGATAGTCATATTGGACGGCGTAGTAGGTGCCACCGATGACTGCGGCATAGGCGGCGGCGGGAAGGGCAGCGACAGCCAGCAGCGCCGCCACGATCTTGTTTCTCAGACGCATCGGGATGGCCTCCTCACGCCGAATGACCGGCCGATCATACCCCCGCCGGCCGGGAGCACGATGTCACATTATTGCGCGCAGCGCTTGATGTCAGACGTCCAAGTCCTTGGCGAACTTGGCGTTTTCCTGGATGAAATCGTACCGCTTCTCGGGTTTGCGGCCCATCAGGTTCTCGACCAGCGTGCGGGTCTTCATTTCCTCGTGTCGTTCGTCGGCATTGCCGCCGGCGTTGGGAACGTCGACCTTCAGCAGGACGCGCTTGCTCGGGTCCATCGTGGTCTCGCGCAGGTGCACCGACTGCATCTCGCCCAGGCCCTTGAAGCGGGTGATGTCGGCCTTGCCGCCGAACTGCGTGCGGATCAGCTCGTCCTTCTGGGCATCGTCCTGCGCGTACTCGGTCTTGCCGCCCTTGCTGATGCGGAAGAGCGGCGGCTGGGCGAGGAAGAGATGGCCGTTCTCGATCAGCTTCGGCATCTCGCGATAGAAGAACGTCATCAGCAGCGAGGCGATGTGCGCGCCGTCGACGTCGGCGTCGGTCATGATGATGACGCGCTCGTAGCGCAGCCGGTCGTCGTTGTAGTGGGCGCCGGTGCCGCAGCCCAGCGCCTGGATGAGGTCCTGAACTTCCTGGTTCTCGCGCAGCTTGTCGGCGCTGGCGCTGGCGACGTTCAGGATCTTGCCGCGCAGCGGCAGGATCGCCTGGGTCTCGCGATTGCGCGCGGCCTTGGCCGAACCGCCGGCCGAATCGCCCTCGACCAGGAAGATCTCGGTGCCGATCGAGGCCGAGCTCGAGCAGTCCGCGAGCTTGCCGGGCAGGCGAAGCTTGCGCGTCGCGGTCTTGCGCTGCTGCTCGCGGTCCTGCTTGCGGCGCAGCCGCTCCTCGGCCTTGGCGACGACATGCTCGAGGAGAACGTTGCCCGCTTCCTTGTCGCCGGTCAGCCAGTGCTCGAAATTGTCGCCGACAACCGTCTCGACGAGCTTGGTCGCCTCGACGCTGACCAGGCGCTCCTTGGTCTGGCCCTGGAACTGCGGCTGCTCGATGAACACCGAGACCAGCGCCGCGGCGCCGTCGAACACGTCGTCGGATGTGATGACCGAGCCTTTGCGGTTGCCGGTCAGCTCGGCATAGCGCTTGAGGCCGCGCACCAGCGCGCTGCGGAAGCCCGATTCGTGGGTGCCGCCCTCGGCGGTCGGCACGGTGTTGCAGTAGGAGCGGACGAAGCCTTCCTCGTCGGTCGGCCACCACACGGCCCACTCGACCTTGCCGCCGGCCGTGCCGTTGCTCTCGCTCTTGGCCTCGCCGGCGAAGGGCTGCGGCACGACGGTGCCGCGCTCGCCGATCTCGCTGATCACGTAGTCCTTGAGGCCGCCCGCGAAGTGGAACGTCTCCTCCTCGGGGATCTTGCCGTCCTTGGGCAACAGGGCCTTGTCGCACTTCCAGCGGATCTCGACGCCGCGGAAGAGGTAGGCCTTGGAGCGCACCATCTTGTAGAGGCGCTCCGGCACGAAGGCCTGCTTGCCGAAGATCTCGGGATCGGGATGGAAGGTGACGGTCGTGCCGCGGCGGTTCGGCGCCGGGCCGTTCGATTTCAGCTTGGACGACGGCTTGCCGCGCGAGAAGGTCTGGATCCACGACTGGCGGTCGCGTGCCACCTCGACGACCAGCTCGTCGGAAAGGGCGTTCACCACCGAGACACCGACGCCGTGCAGGCCGCCCGAGGTCGCGTAGACCTTGTTGTTGAACTTGCCGCCCGAATGCAGCGTCGTGAGGATCACCTCGAGCGCCGACTTGTTCTTGAACTTGGGGTGCGGGTCGGTCGGGATGCCGCGGCCGTTGTCGCGCACCAGGATGCGGTTGCCGGAAAGCACTTCCAGCCAGATCGTGTCGGCGTGGCCCGCGACGGCCTCGTCCATCGAGTTGTCGAGCACCTCGGCGACGAGATGGTGCATGGCGCGTTCGTCGGTGCCGCCGATGTACATGCCGGGGCGCTTGCGGACAGGCTCCAGGCCCTCCAGCACCTCGATGTCGCGCGCCGTATAGGACTTGTCCTTGGAGGCTGCGGCACGCTTGCCGCCGCCCGATCGATCGAACAGATCGCCGCTCTTTGCCATGTTGCTTCT
>SCVT01000502.1 GCA_004296815.1 Reyranella sp.
GCCACAGCGACATGCCGAGGCTGCCTTCGAAGACGATTGCACCGACCCAGCGGAAGTACTGGCTCCACATCGGCTGGTCGAGGCCGAGCGCCGCCTCGAGCTGTTCGCGGCTCTTCTTGTCGGCGCCGATGTCGTTGCTCGACAGCATCAGGTCGATCACGTCGCCGGGGATGAGCCGCACGGTGACGAACACGATCAGGCTGGCGAAGATCAGGGTCGGGATCAGCGCCAGCACGCGCCTGATGATGTAGGCCTGCATCAGCCGCTTCCTCCTGCGACGACCGCCGCCGGATCGACCGGATCGGCGAAGAGCCGCGCCACGTCGGCGGCGCGATGTTCCAGAACCTTGCGGGCATTGATCGACCGCTTGTCGGTCACCTCGCCTGCCGCCGGCGATGGCGGCGCGTCGAGCGGCAACAGGCGCATGACGCGCGTGCTCGATCCGCCGAGCGTGCCCTCGGGCCGGTTGTTGAAGGCAGCCAGCAGCCTCGACAGCGCCGGCCGCCACTGGCCGGGCCCACCGGCTTCGGTACAGGCGGTTGCGTCGAGCCACACCAGCGCGCCGAGCCACGGCCGATCGGGCGCGGCGATCACGAGGTCGCGGACATAGGGCTGCAGCGCGTCAATGAGCTGCGTGCGCAAGGTCGTCGCCCGCACCCAGGTGCCGGACGCCAGCTTGAATTCCTCGGACAGGCGGCCGGCGAACAGGATGCCGGCCTCGGGCCGGCCCTCGTCGACCCAGCGTGCGGCGTCGCCCGTGCGGAAGAAGCCCTCCTCGTCGAAGGCCTCGCGGCTGGCGGCCTCGTTGCGATGGTAGCCCGGCATCACGTTGGGGCCCTTCACGCGCAGCTCGTAGCGATCGCCCGCCGGCACCAGCTTGGCCAGCATGCCGGGCTGCGGCAGGCCGAGCAGGCCGGCACGGTCGACGTTCCAGTAGACCATCAGCCCGGTGCTGGTGGTCTCGGTCATGCCCCAGCCGCAGCCGAACGGCAGGCGCTCGCCGAGCTGGTCGGTGGCGATGCCCTGCAGGCGGTCGAAGCTCTCCTGCGGCAGCAGCGCGCCGCCGTAGCCCAGGCCCCGCATGTTCTTGAAGAATTTCTCGCGCAGGTCGGCGTCGCGCTCGAGCGCCTCCAGCAGCAGCGGATAGGCAGCCGGCACCGTGCCGAAGCTCGAGGGCGACAGCTCGCGCAGGTTCTGCAACGTCTCCTCGAAGCGGCCGGGGATCGGCCGGCCGCCGTCGATGTAGAGGGAGCCCGCGACGCGGATGATGCTGTTGAGGTTGGCGTTGCCGCCCCAAGTGTGATGCCAGGGCAACCAGTCGAGCGAAACCGAAATGCGCTGCTCGTCGAGCGGCTCGCCGACGGCACGGATCATCTCGGTGCCGGCAGCGAGATTGCCATGGGTGTTGAGCACGCCCTTGGGCAGGCCGGTCGAGCCCGAGGTGAACAGGATCTTGGCCGGCGTATCGGCCTTGATGTGCTGGCGCCGCTCCGCCACCGCCGCGTCGATCGAGCAGGCCGTCAGCGCCCCGAACGGCAGGCCGCGCTTGCCGTCGACGGTGACGAGGCGCGCGCCCAGGCGCTCCGCGCGATCGAGGGCGCCCGTGTAGCGGACGGAATCCTGCGCGAAGACGAGCGACGGCTCGACGAGGCCGAGCGCGTGGTCGAGCCGGGCGAAATCACCCGACAGCGAGAAGTTGGGCGAGATCGGCGCCACCAGGACGCCGGCCCGGAGCGCCCCAAACAGAAGGAGTGCGTTCTCGAGGCTGTTGTCGGACAGGATCGCCACCGGCTGGGAGGCGGGTCCGAAACCCTGCGCGATCAGCCAAGAGGCGATCGAGCCCGTCTTCGCCCAGGCCTCGGCATAGGAGAGGCGCTGCCAGGCTCGCTCAGGGCCGCGGCGCTCGGCGAGGAAAGTAGTGTCGGGCCGACGCAGCGCCGCACGTTCCAGCCAGTCGATGGTCAGCGGCAGGTCGGACGGCAGCTTCCGTTCGGCGGAAAGGATCAGTGCGCCGTCGGCGCGCCGCTCGACGGAGACCGCCGGCTTGGGCCGATTGAGCGTACGCATGGGCGCCACATGGCTCACCCCGTCCATCCTCCCGCAAAAGACGTTCCCCCGGTCGCCCGTTCGAGCAGGCGATCTCGTTGGCCACAGGCTGCAGGCATTGCAGGCGGACTGTCAATTGAAACGGCCGCGATCAGGGCCGGTCGAGCAGCCTCTTCAGGCCTTCGGCAATCAGCTCGTTGGAGAACGCGTTCGGATGCCCGTCATGCGGGATCAGGAGCCGCGACACGTCAAAGCGCTCGGTCTGGCTGTCGACGCTCAGCATCGGAGTGCCAAGGTGACGGATCCTTCCGATGATCGAAACCAGCAGGTCATGGGACTGCTTGGAACCGTAGGGGCGTTGCGTCCTCTCATCGGGCCAGGAGTAGACGATGACCAGCGGCACGCCGAACGTCTCGCGGGCCAGCACCTGCAGCCGGGCGATGAGCGCCACGAACAGCTCGACCTGCTCGTCCTGCCGCTGCTTCTGGCCAATGGCGTCGACGAACGCGAACTCCTCGCCGAGCAGATACCTGATGCCGGCCAGCGGATCGCGCCAGCGATGCTCGTTGAAGGTGCCGGTGAACCGGAGCTTGCCGTTCTCCAGCACGTAGCGCGGCGAGGAGCCGAGCCAGGCGCCGTCGCCGGTGACCCGCGCCAGGTGGGCCGGGATGATCCAGGTCACCACCGCCTTGACCTTCGTGTCCTTGTAGCGATCGACCAGTCCCGCCTCGAAGGCACGCACGAGATGGTTCGGCCCATAGCCCGGCACGCCGAGATTGGCGGTGTGAAGACGCTGTCCGTTCAGCTTGGCGAATTGCGAGGCCAGCGTCTCGCCGTCCGCAAGGCCCTGCCCGAAGATGAAGGAGTCGCCCATGAACAGATAGGTGTCGGCGCCGGCCGGCGCGGCCGGTGTCACGCGTGCGGCCGCCGTGTCGAAATTGTAGGTCTGGCGATAGACCAGCGTGTCGTCGAAAGTCGCCGTCGCCAGAACCTTGGTGTCGGGCTGCGGCCGGAAGCCCAGGATGGGATCGGCCGGCGGCCACCATTTGGGGTCGGTCGTGTAGACCAGCCCGGCATTCTTCGCCGACGGCGACAGCAGCCCGGCCACGAGATCGAGCATCACGAGGCTGAGCGAGAGGGCCGCGGCGAGCAGCGAACCGGTCCGCCAGCGATTGCCGCGGAACAGCACCACGCCTGCAATACCCAGCACCGACGCGGCGGTCACGGCCCACAGCCCCGATTTCAGGACAACGCCGATGAGGACGACCGCGAGGAGGAACACACCCGCGAGGGCGAAATTGCGAAGCTTGCCGGCCATTGACCTGAAGGCGTCCCCCCGTAGGCTGGGGTGTAGGCGTTTGAAGGGAAAAACTCAATGAGCGGTCCGTTGCCGCTGCAGGGACTGCGTGTCCTCGATCTTGCCAGTTTCATCGCGGGGCCGGTCGCCACCACGGTGATGGGCGACTACGGCGCCGAGGTCATCAAGATCGAGCCGCCAGGCGACGGCGACCCGCAGCGCAAGCTCGGCCAGGCCCACTCGGTGCCGCAGCATCCGGTCAACTACTGCTGGCACATGACCAACCGCAACAAGCGCTCGGTCGTGCTCGACCTCAAGAACGCCGACGGCCGCGCCGCCTTCGACCGCCTGCTGGCCACCGCCGACGTCATGGTCGTGAACTTTCCACTCAAGGTCCGCGAACGCCTCAGGATGCGCTACGAGGACGTGAAGCACATCAACCCGAAGCTGATCTACGCCTCGATGACCGGCTACGGCGAGCAGGGGCCCGACGCCGACCAGCCGGGCTTCGATTCGACCGCATTCTTCGCCCGCTCCGGCCTGCTCGACGGTCTCACCTACGAAGGCGGCCCGCCGGCTTTCTCGCTGCCGGCTCAGGGCGACCAGATGACCGGCATGAACCTGTTTGCCGCCATCGCCATGGCCTTGCTCCACCGGGAACGCACGGGCGAGGGCAGCGAGGTCGGCACCTCGTTGCACGCGAGCGGGCTCTGGTCCAACGCCATCCTGGCGCAGGGCGCGCTGCTCGGCGCCTACGTCTCTCCGCGGCCGCCGCGGACCAAGCCCCGGAGCGCGCTCGCCAACCAGTACCGCACCTCCGATGGCCGCTGGATCCAGCTCACCATCGTGCGGGAGGACAAGCTCTGGCCTGAGCTCTGCCAGGCGATCGAGCGCACCGACCTGCTGGACGATCCGCGCTTCGAGACCACCGACAAGCGCCGTGCGCACGCCACTGACCTCGCCGCCCTCCTCGATCCGGTGTTTGCCGGTCGCCCCTGGCTCGAATGGCGCGAGCGGCTGCGCCGCCACGAGATCACCTTCGGTCTGCTGGGCATCCTGAAGGATGTGCCCGACGACGAGCAGGCGGTGGCGAACGGTGCGGTCGTCGCGAGCGGCCAAGCCGACATGCCGCGCACCATCTCCGCGCCCATCCGCATGTCCTTCGCGCCCGAGCCGGTGACGCCAGGCCCCGGCCCCGATCACGGCGCCCACACCGCCGAGGTGTTGGCCGAGCTGGGCTACAGCACTGCCGAGATCGACAGGTTGCGGGGCAGCGGCGCGATCGTTTAGGCGGCTCGGCGCATGGACACGTTCGTGACCCATCGATTGAACGCCACGCGCCTCGCGCCCGAAGATCTCCCCGATCTGGTGGACCTCCATCTCGATCCCGAGGTGTCGCGCTTTTTGGGCGGCGTCAGGACGCCCGAGGAGACGGCGGCCTATCTGGAGAGCGGCCTGCGTCACTGGGCCGATCACGGCATCGGCTTGTGGGCGCTCAGGGCACACGACGGCACGTTCATGGGGCGCGCCGCACTGCGTTACGTCGATCTCGAAAGCGTTCCGGAACTGGAAGTAGCCTACACTTTCGTGCGCAGGGCGTGGGGACAGGGCTTCGCCACCGAGGTCACACGGGCGTTGGTCGAGATCTGGCGGACGCGATGCGCCGAGCCGAGCCTCGTCGGCATCGTCGTGAAGGGCAACGCGCCGTCCGAACGGGTTCTCCTGAAGGCCGGCTTCGCCTACGAACGCGACGCCTTCTTTCACAACGAGACGTGCGGAGTCTTCCGGCTCGCCCGCTGAACGCCTCAGCCCTGGCGGTCGAGGCGCTCGTCGTTGCGCAGCTGGGCCTGCGTGACGTTGCTACCGGGCGGCACGCTGTGCGTCAGCCACACACTGCCACCGATGGTCGAGCCGCGTCCGATGGTGATGCGGCCGAGCACGGTGGCGCCGGCATAGATGACGACATCGTCCTCGACGATGGGATGGCGCGGCCGGCCCTTGATCAGCGCGCCGCTCTCGTCGGCGGGAAAGCTGCGCGCGCCCAGGGTGACGGCCTGATAGAGGCGCACCCTCTCGCCGATGATCCCCGTCTCGCCGATCACGACGCCTGTGCCGTGGTCGATGAAGAAGCTGCCGCCGATCTCGGCGCCGGGATGGATGTCGATGCCGGTGAGCGAGTGCGCGATCTCCGAGATCTGCCGCGCGAGGAAGCGCGCGCCGAGGCGATGCAGCGCATGGGCGAGCCGGTGGTGGATGATGGCCGACATGCCGGGGTAGACGAGCAGCACCTCGGGCAGCCCGGTGGCTGCGGGATCGCCCGCGTAGGCGGCCTTCAGGTCGCTCACCAGCAGACCGCGGATCGCAGGCAGCTCTGACGCAAAGCGGCGCACGATCTCAAGGGCCTGGCGCGCGACCTGCTCGTCCGACGGAATTTCGACGCCGGCGAACGGCAGGGTGCGTCGCAGATGATCGCCGAGTGCGGCCAACGCGCCGCCGAGGACCTGGCCGACATAGTCGTCGATCGCCTTCGGCGTCGCGCCGGCGCTGCCGGCGAGATCGGGTCGGCCGAAATGGGCCGGGAAGAGCGCGCGCGTGAGCTGCCCCAGCGTCTCGACGATCTCCTCGCGCGAGGGCGGCGGCCGCACGGGCCCGCGGTAGCGCACATTGTGCAGCTCCTCACGCGAGCGGCGCAGGCCCGCGACGACGGCGCCGATCTCGGCGTCCGGCAGATCAAAGGTGGACGTGACGGTATCCATGGGTCCCTCATGCACGCGATTCGGCCGCGCGGCGCCAAGATGCCGCCAGCCCCGTGCGCTGGGTAGCCGAAGGACGAAGCATAATTTGGCGAATCGCGGGGCCGACGGAGAAGTCCTTGCTCCGCCGAGCGGTCGTAAGGGTTCAGCCGCCGCGGATGCGCTCCAGCACCAGCTCCACGACCTGGCCTGCTGCCGCCTCGGCCGACAGCTCGGCGGTACGCAGCACCAGCGCGGGGTCCTCGGGCGCTTCGTAAGGCTGGTCGCGGCCGGTGAGGTTCACGACCTTGCCCTGGTCGGCCTTGTCGTAGAGGCCTTTCGGGTCGCGCTGCCGGCAGACGTCGAGCGGCGTGTCGACGAAGATCTCGAGGAAACGACCCTCGGACAGAAGGGCGGCGGCACGCGTACGGTCGGCCTGAAAGGGCGAGACCAGCGCCACGATCACGATCAGGCCGGCATCGGCCATCAGCTTCGCGACCTCGCCGACACGACGCACGTTCTCCGAGCGTGACGCGGCGTCGAAGCCGAGATCGGCGTTGAGGCCCTGACGGAGATTGTCGCCGTCGAGCAGCATGGTCTGGCGGCCGAGACCCGCGAGCCGGCTCTCCACGAGATTGGCGATGGTCGACTTGCCCGAGCCCGGCAGGCCGGTCAGCCACACGACCAGCGGCACCTGTGCCTTCAGCTCGGCGCGCGCTTCGGGCGTCAGCGTCTCGGCGTGCCGATGCACGTCGCGCGCCGCATCGAGGCCTTCGGTCACCATGCCGGCTGCCGCGGTGCGCAAGGTCGCCCGGTCGATCAGGATGAAGGCGCCGGTCTGGCGGTTGTCGGCGTAGGAATCGAAGGCCACGGGTTCTGCCGCCTCGATCTCGACCCGGCCGATCGCGTTCAGCTCCAGCCGGCTCGACGGCGCACGGCGGAGTGAATCGACATCCAGTATATCGGCGACGCGGCTCACCGTGGCCGGCACTGTCGCGGTGCCGATCTTGAGCAGGAAGCGCTTGCCCGCGACGGCCGGCGTCTCGTCCATCCAGACGAGGTCGGCAGCAAAGCGGCGCGAGACGGAAGGCCGGCGCTTCGGTTCGGTGATCACATCGCCGCGCACCAGGTCGACCTCGTCGGCTAGCGTCAGCGTCACCGACCGGCCGGCCGAGACGGAAGGCAGGTCGCCGTCGAAGCTCACGATGCGCGCGACCTTGCTGGTGCGGCCCGAGCCCGCGACGACGACCGGATCGCCGACGGCCATGCGGCCCGAGGCAACGGTGCCGGCGAAGCCGCGGAAGTCGCCGTTGGGGCGATTGACCCACTGCACGGGGAAGCGCAGCGGCGCTTCGGCCGCATCGAGATCGGTCTCGACCGTCTCGAGATGGGCGAGCAGCGCGGGGCCTGAGTACCAAGGCGTGCGCTCGCTGCGCACGGCGACGTTGTCGCCGCGCCGCGCCGAGAGCGGGATGGCAACGACGGAATGGAAGGCGAGCGGCGTGGCAAAGGCCGCGAACACCGCCTCGATCTCGCGGAAACGCGCCTCGCTGTAGTCGACGAGGTCGATCTTGTTCACCGCCAGCACGATGTGGCGGATGCCGAGCAGGGACACGATGGCGGCGTGGCGCCGCGTCTGCTCGACCAGGCCCTTGCGCGCGTCGACCAGCAGGATGGCGAGCTCGGCGTTGGAGGCGCCGGTCGCCATGTTGCGCGTGTACTGCTGGTGGCCCGGCGTGTCGGCCACCACGAAGGCGCGGTGCGGCGTCGAGAAGAAGCGGTAGGCGACGTCGATGGTGATGCCCTGCTCGCGCTCCGCCTCGAGTCCGTCCAGCAGCAGGGCGAAGTCGAACTCGTCCTCCGTCGTGCCGAAGCGGCGGGAATCGTCGCGCAAGGTCGCGATCTGGTCGTCGAGCAGCCCGCTCGTGTCGTTGATCAGCCTTCCGATCAGCGTCGACTTGCCGTCGTCGACCGAGCCGCAGGTGAGGAAGCGCAGCTCGCTGCGTGTCTGCAGGGGAATGGCGTCGTTGGCGGGCGGAGCAAGCGTAGCTGGGAGCGTATCTGGCATCAGAAGTATCCCTCCTTCTTCTTGCGTTCCATGGAGGCCTGAAGCGCGGCATCGACCAGGCGGCCCTGCCGCTCCGACGAGCGCGAATCGAGCAGCTCGGCGATGATGCCGCGCACGTCGGATGCGGCCGACGGGATCGCGCCGGTCAGCGGCCAGCAGCCCAGCGTGCGGAAACGCACCTGGCGCTTCACCGTCTGCTCGCCGTCGAGGAAACGCATGCGCTCGTCGTCGACGGCGATCACCGCGCCGTCGCGCTCGACCACCCAGCGCTCGGCCGCAAGATAGAGGGGCACAATGGGGATGGCCTCGGCCTGGATGTAGGTCCAGACGTCAAGCTCGGTCCAGTTGCTGAGCGGGAAGACGCGCATCGTCTCGCCCGGCGACAGCCGCGTGTTGAACAGCCGCCACAGTTCGGGCCGCTGGTTGCGCGGATCCCAGACATGGCCCGAGGCACGGCGCGAGAAGATGCGCTCCTTGGCGCGTGCCTTCTCCTCGTCGCGCCGGCCGCCACCGAAGGCGGCATCGAAGCCGTGACGATCGAGCGACGCCTTCAGTGCCTCAGTTAGCATCAGCCGCGAATATTCGCCGGTCTCGGTCTCGAACGGGTTGATGCCGGCGCGCGCCGCCTCCTCGTTCGAATGCACGAGCAGGTCGAGCCCGTAGGCCGCGGCCATGCGGTCGCGATGGTCGATCAGCGCCCGGAAATCCCAGCCCGAGGCGATGTGCAGGAACGGAAAGGGCGGAGGCGCAGGATGGAAGGCCTTGCGCGCCAGATGGAGCATGACGCTCGAATCCTTACCCACCGAGTAGAGCATCACCGGCTTGCGGTACTCGGCCACGACCTCGCGCAGGATATGGATCGCCTCGTCCTCCAGCCGCTGCAGGTGCGGCGAGAGCCCGGAGCTGCTGACGGTTTCGGGAGTGATCGGGGACACTGCCGCTTGCGCGGCCACGGGCGGGCACATCTTCAGGTCTTTCTGCGTCAGGGATGGACGGAACGATGGGACGGCCGATGGATGCCGCATTCGGTCTTCTCGAAGCCGCGCCAGCGGCCTGCGCGCGGATCCTCGCCTGCTGCCACCGAAGAGGTGCAGGGTGAGCAGCCGATCGAGGGATAGCCGCGCGACGCC
>SCVT01000762.1 GCA_004296815.1 Reyranella sp.
TGCGCGCCGGGCCCCGGCGGCGATCAGGGGGTCGGGTTCAGCACTTCCTCGATCTTCTGGCCGAGTTCCCTCATCCGGTACGGCTTGGAGAGGAACTGCACGTCCGTCTCGAGCTCACCCTTGCTCACGAGCGCGCCTTCGAAATATCCCGAGGCGAACAGCACCTTGAGGCCGGGACATATCTCCATCGCCTTGTTCGCCAGGGCACGACCGGCGATCTCACCGGGCATGACGACATCGGTGAAGAGCAGGTCGAAGTCGCCGTCGCGCTCGAGCGCCGCAAGCGCCTCCGCGCCGCTCGACGCGCCAACGACCTCGTATCCCATGCTCGTCAGCTGCTCCACGGCCTCTTCGAGAACGCCGCTATTGTCGTCGACCACCAGGATCTTTGCGCCTCTCTCCGGCTTAGCGGCCTCGTCGGCCGCCGGTTCACCCCTGCCCGAACGGCCGGCACCGTGGTCGTCCAGGTCGTAGGCGAGCATGCCGAAGCCGGCCAGCCCCTGCCCCGAATCGGAGAGCGGCCGCACGATGATCCGCGCCTGGATGCTGGAGCCATCCTTGTGGACGAGCCGGCTCGTCGCGTCGTGTCGGCCCCATTGCAAGGCATCCCTCAGCGCGGCGTCTGCCTTGCCGAACAGATTGTCCGAGGGGGTGTGAAGATCCGAAAAGGGCCGGCCGGCGATCTCCTCCGAGGTGTATCCGAAGATCTCTCGCGCTCCGGCGTTCCAGCTGAGCACCCTGCCGTTGACGTCGAACATGACGATGGCATGGTCCGTCAGATCGTCGACGAAGCGGGTCAGCAACTCGCGCTCGTTCACAGCCATCGTGGACTCACTCCTTCATAAAGCGGGCACTACGCCTGGCCATGGGCCGCTGCGCTGCCAAATCCGTTCCTTCCATTGGCGGTGAGCGCGTTGCGAATGATCCTGGCGAGGTCGGCCTTGACGTAGGGTTTGGCCAGAAGCAGGACGCCGCTGTCGAGCCGCCCGTCGCGCATGAGCATGTTCTCCGAGTAGCCCGACATGAAAACGATGCGCGTGTCGGGCCACAGACGTTGAATTTCCTCGGCCAGCGCCTTGCCGTTCAGGCGGCCCGGCATGACGACATCGGTCAACACGAGGTCGAATTTGCTGGCCCGCAGCAGCTCGAGCGCATGCTCGGCGTTGCGAGCCAGCGCCACGTCATAGCCCAGGCTGCCCAGCTGCTCGCCGACGATCGCGCGGACCGCGTCCTCGTCCTCGACCACGAGAATGCGCTCGCTGCCCCTCGGCATGGTCCGCCGGCGCGCCGCCGCCGGCGCCACCACCGACGGATCGCTGCGCGGGAAATACATGCTGACCGTGGTGCCCTGGCCGACCTCGCTCTTGATCTCGATATGGCCGTTCGACTGCCTGATGAAGCC
>SCVT01000503.1 GCA_004296815.1 Reyranella sp.
CATGTCGCGCACGACGTTGGTGTTGTTGAGCGGCGCGTGCTTGTAGCCGGGCGCCGGCGGGCCGAAGCCCTCGAGGTACTTCTCGTTGCCCGTGGCGGCGAGCGCGTTCAGCAGGCGGCCATGGAACGCCGCCGAGAAGCAGATGATCTTGTATCGCTTCGGCTTGCCGTTCATGAACTGATACTTGCGGATCAGCTTGATGCCGCCCTCGATCGCCTCGGCGCCCGAGTTGCAGAAGAACATCGTGTCGGCGAACGAGACGTCGGCGAGACGCTGCGCGAGCTTCTCGCCGTTGCCGATGCGGAACAGGTTCGAGGTGTGCCAGAGCTTGGCGCCCTGCTCGGCGAGCGCCTTGACCAGCGTCGGGTGGCAGTGGCCCAGCGCGTTCACGGCGATGCCCGAGGTAAAGTCCAAGTAACGTCGGCCGTCCGTCGCGTAGAGATAGTTGCCCTCTCCGCGTTCGAACACGACGTCCTTGCGACCGTACGTCGGCATCACAGCCGTAATCACGATAGACCTCCTCCAAAAGTAAAAAGCCCCCGTCAAACCGGCGATTCCGGGCTGGAAACTCCGGGTTTTGGCGGGGGTCGGGCACTATCTTATCCGGGTCCGGGTGTGTCAACTTGGGCGCGTCGCACGCGGGTGGCCCGCCTTGAGGGGGCTCGACCCCTCTGCTAGGAGACGCCGCCCCTCGATGAAATCGCTGCCCACCCGCAATTCCAAGCTCGCTCTACACCGCGCAGGCTTCGCCTCGGTGACGGCGATGCTCGACTATGCGGCCCGGGGCGAGACCGGGGTGACCTTTTATAATGCCAAGGGTGAGCAGCTCTCGGCCTTGTCGTGGCACGACGTGCAGCAGCGCGCCCATGTCGTCGCCCGCAAGCTGATCGGCGCGGGCTTCGCACGCGGCGAGCGCATTCTCATCACCGCCGATACCTGGCCGGGCTTCTTCGACTCCTTCTTCGGCGCGCAGTATGCGGGCCTGATGCCGGTGCCGGTCTCCATTCCCGTGGGCATCGGCGGCAAGGACGCCTATCTCGACCAGCTGCGCCGCCAGTTCGCGGCCTCCGGCGCTGTCGCGGCGGTGGGCCTCGACGATCTTGCAGGCTATCTCGCTGAAGCCGCCGCGGAATTCCCGGCGATCCGCCTGCACGGCGGCATGGATGCGATCCACTCGTTGCCCGAGAAGCCGGTCGACCTCAGGCCGCTCGGCGGCGACGAGCTTTGTTACATCCAGTTTTCATCCGGCAGCACGCGCCATCCGCACGGCGTGCAGATCACGCAGGCCGCGCTGATGGCCAACCTCGCGGGCATGACGGGACCGGCCGGGCTCGATGTCGTGGTCGGCGACCGCGCCGTGAGCTGGCTGCCGCTCTATCACGACATGGGCCTGATCGGCTTCCTGATGGCGCCGCTCGCCAGCCAGCTCTCGATCGACTACCTGACGCCGCGCGACTTCGCGCGCCGGCCGATGCAGTGGCTGAACATCATCTCGCGCAACCGCGCGTCGATCTCCTACAGCCCGAGCTTCGGCTACGACCTCGCGGTCCGCCGCGGCGCCACCCAGGTGCCGGCCGATCTCGACCTGTCGACCTGGCGGCATGCC
>SCVT01000504.1 GCA_004296815.1 Reyranella sp.
TATCTGAAGTCCGTCGAAACAAGGGTGAACGTGCGCCGGTGTTTCCCGATCGACGATGGCATAGTCCATGTCGACGTGCATGTTGGTCAAGAACGCACGGGCGGGCTTCAGGCGATCTATCCACTGCAGCGCCCGCTCGAGATGGGCGTGCGTCGGATGCGGCCGGTAGCGCATCGCATCGACGATCAGCACATCCACCCCCTTCAGGACCTCGAAGGCCGCTTCCGGGAGGGTCACCACATCGTTGGCGTAGGCGATGCGCCCGAAACGGAAGCCGACCGACGGGATGCTGCCGTGGTCCTGCACGAAGGGCACGACGTCGATGCCGGCCGCCGTGAAGGGGCCGTTGATGACGTTGTGCTGGTAGATCGGATTGTAGAAGCCGTCGCCCTCCGCCTCGAAGCAATAGGCGAAGCGCCGCCGCAGGACGCCGAACGTGCGCTCGTCCGACCAGGATTCGATGCGGCCCTGCCGGATGGCATAAGGCCGGAGATCGTCGATCCCATGGACCTGGTCGGCATGCTCGTGGGTCCACAGGACGGCATCGACCTTCTCGACCTTGGCGTCGAGCAACTGGCTGCGGACGTCGGGCGAGGTGTCGACGAGGATGGTCTTGCCGTTGTCCTGCACCAGGATCGAACCGCGGCGGCGCCGGTTGCGCGCGTCATCGGGGTTCGCTGCCCCCCACTCCCCGTTGCCGTCCTTGCCGCCCGGCCGCGGAACGCCGGCCGAGGTCCCGCAGCCCAGGATCGTCACCCGCACCGGGAACGCTCCGCCTTGGCGAACAGCCGGAAGAAATTGTCGGTGGTGGCCGCCTCGAGCTCGGCGACGCTGACGCCCTTCAGCTCCGCCACCTTGGCGGCCGTATGGGCGACGAAAGCAGGTTCGTTGGTCTTGCCGCGCTTCGGCACGGGCGCGAGATAGGGCGCGTCGGTCTCGACCAGCAGCCGGTCGAGCGGGATCTCGCTCACGATCGTCCGCAGACTCTCCGCCGCCTTGAAGGTCACGATGCCCGAGATCGAGATGTAGAGGCCGAGCGCCAGCGCGCGCCGAGCGACCTCGGGGCCCGAGCTGAAGCAATGGATCAGGCCGGGAAACGCCCCCTTGGCATGCTCCTGCTCCAGAATGTCGCCGGTCTCGGCGTCGGCATCGCGCGTGTGGACGATCAGCGGCAGGCCGGTCTGGCGCGACGCCGCGATATGGGCGCGGAAGCTCTCGGCCTGTTCCTCGCGCGGGCTGTGCTCGTAGTAGAAGTCGAGGCCGGTCTCGCCGATGCCCACGACCTTCGGGTGCCGCGTCGCCTCGACCAGCCGGTCGGGGGTGCGCTGCCCCTCCTCCTTCGCCTCGTGGGGATGCACGCCCACCGAGCACCAGACATTGTCGTGGCGCTCGGCGATGGCGCGGACGCGCTCGAACTGGTCGAGCCGCGTGCCGATCGTCAGCATGCCCGCCACCCCGGCCGTGCGTGCGCGCGCCAGCACGCCGGCCTCGTCGCCGGCGAGCTCGGGGAAGTCGAGGTGGCAGTGGCTGTCGATCAGCATGTCACTCCGCCTTGGGCTCGACGTAGCGCGGGAATACGCCCTGCGGCTTGGGCAGCGGCGTGCCCGGCACCAGCTCCTTGTCGAAGCCCGTGAAGGCACGGTCGGCCGGCGCCACGGCGAGCTGGTCTAGGATGCGCCCCGTCGCGTCCGGCATGAACGGCTGCACCGGCAAGGTCACGCGGCGGATCGTCTCCGCCAGCACCCAGAGCACGGTGTCGCGGCGGACCGGATCGGTCTTGGCCAGTGCCCACGGCGCCTGCGCGTCGACGTAGCGGTTGGCGTCGGCGATCACTTCCCAGATCGACGTCAGCGCCTTGTGGAAGGCCTGGTCGTCGAGCTCGGCGCGCACGATCGTGAGCAGGCCCTTCGCGCGGTCGAGCAGCGCCGTGTCGGCCTCGGTCAGCGCGCCCTTGGGCGGCACCTTCTCGCCGCAGTTCTTGGCGACGATCGACAGCACGCGCTGGCAGAGGTTGCCATAGGCGTTGGCGAGATCGCCATTCATGCGGCCGACCAGCGCCTTCTTCTGGAAGTCGCCGTCGTTGCCGAACGGCACCTCGCGCAGCAGGAAGTAGCGCACCGCATCGACGCCGTAGGTCTTCACGAGGTCGACCGGGTCGATCACGTTGCCCAGCGACTTCGAGATCTTCTGGCCCTCGTTGGTCCACCAGCCGTGCGCGAACACGCGCTTGGGCGGCGCGATGCCGGCAGCCATCAGGAAGGCCGGCCAGAAGACGCAATGGAAGCGGATGATGTCCTTGCCGACCATGTGCAGGTCGGCCGGCCAGTACTTCCACAGAGGATTGTTCGTGTCGGGATAGCCGCACTCGGTGATGTAGTTGGTGAGCGCGTCCAGCCACACGTACATGATGTGCTTGGGATCGCCCGGCACCGGCACGCCCCACGAGAAGCTGGTGCGCGACACCGAGAGGTCCTGCAGCCCGCCGCGCACGAAGCTCAGGATCTCGTTGCGCCGGCTGTCCGGACCGATGAAGCGCGGGTTCTTCTCGTAGAACTCGAGCAGGCGGTCGGCCCACGCCGAGAGCTTGAAAAAGTACGACGGCTCCTCGACCCATTCGACCTCGGCGCCGGTCGACGTCGCGCGGCGCTTGCCGTCCTGGCCGACCTCGGTCTCGCCCTCGACGAAATAGGTCTCGTCGCGCACCGAGTACCAGCCGGCATAGGCGCCGAGATAGATGTCGCCCGCAGCGACGAGCTTCTCCCACAGCGCCTGGCAGGCGGCGTAGTGCCGCTTCTCCGTGGTGCGGATGAAGTTGTCGGGGCTGTAGTCCATCACGCCCAGCAGGTCGCGGAACGACTGGCTCACCTTGTCGGTGAAGGCCTGCGGCGCCATGCCGGCCGCCGCCGCGGCCTTCTCGATCTTCTGGCCGTGCTCGTCGGTGCCGGTGAGGAAATGGACGTCGCGACCGTCGAGCCGCATGAAACGTGCAAGCACGTCGCAGGCAAGACTGGTGTAGGCGTGCCCGATATGGGGCACGTCGTTTACGTAATAGATCGGCGTGGTGACGTAGTAAGTGCTGCCCGACATGTGACTGAACTCCGAACTGCCGCCCCTACCCGGGGCACGAGACTCAAGCGCGTTCAGCCCCGCATTCGTTCGCAGGGCAGCGAGTCTCTGAGGTCGGACCGGGACAACATGGGCGCCCTTTTCTCACGCCTCCCCCCACCGATCAAGGCGGGTTCCCCGGCGTCTGGGCTCAGCGCATGGCCGACTGCAGGGCAAAGAAGCTGCCCATCACCGTCTGCTTGCGGTCGAGGTTGACCGCATCGGCCCGGTTGAACAGCTCGGCCACCTTGTCCGACGCCTCCAGCCAGCGGTCCAGGCTGGCCCCGGTCAGCAACCTCGCCCGCAGGCCGCTTTCCATCGGCACGACAGGTGCAGCTTCCACGGTGAGTGCCGCCTGCCGCGCCAGGCCCTTCAGCCAGCCGTCGAACAGGTAATTGAGGGAACGCCAGTCGGCGTTGGCCTCCTCGCCGCGCTTGGCGAAGCGCTCGGCGAAGCCGTGCAGTCGCGGCATGTCGAGGTCGGGCAAGGTCGCCAGCACCTCGACCATCTCGCGATAGAGATCGAGGCTGCCGGCGCTGGAGAGCTCGAGCGCGCGGCCGATGCTGCCTTCGGCGAGCCGCGCCAGCGCCTTCCTCTCCTCCGGCTTGGTGTCCGGCGCATGGTCGCCGAGCAGCGTGATCACCGTATCGTCGTCGAGCGGCTTCAGGGCCAGCCGCCGGCAGCGCGAGCGGATGGTCGGCAGCAACCGGCCCGGCGCATGCGCCACGATCAGCAGCACGGCGTTGGGCGGCGGCTCCTCGAGGATCTTCAGCACCGCGTTCGCGCTGTTGCGGTTCATCTCGTCGGCCGCGTCGACGATCGCGACGCGCGCCTTCCCCATCGCCGGCGTCATGTGCATGAAGGCACCGAGGTCGCGCACGTCATCGACGGAGATCTCCGCTCGCATGCGGCCCGTGTCGGTGTTGAGCGTTCGCCTCAGATGGAACAGATCCGGATGCGAGCGCGCATCGACCAGCGAGCGGCCCGGCGTATCGGCCGGCACGCCGAGTCCTTCGGGTGCGTCACCGAACAGGCCGCCACCCTGCTCGCCGCAGAGCAGGTACCGCGCGAAGCGCCACGCCAGGGTCGCCTTGCCGATTCCGCGGGGGCCGGTGAGCAGCCACGCATGATGCAGCCGGCCGCTCTCGCTCGCCGCCAGCATGGTGCGCTCGGCGCCGTCGTGGCCGAGCAGTCGGTCGTTCCGCCACGGCGGCGGCCAGGCATATGGCCATTCGAGCTTCTCGAGCTCGGCCGGATCCGACGGTGTCTTGCCGCGCGCCATCGCCTCAGGCCTTCAGCTTCTTCGTGACGGCGTCACCGATCGCCGCGGCGATGGCATCGATACCCTGGGTCGCATCGATCACGACGCACCGCTCGGGATCGGCCGCGGCGATGTCGAGGAAGCCCGCGCGCACACGCTCGTGGAAGGCGACCGGCAGCGACTCGTAGCGCGTCTCGGTGCCGCGACGTGCCGCCGCCCTCGCCAGGCCCACATCGACCGGCAGGTCGAGGATCAGCGTGAGGTCGGGCCGGAAGTCGCCGACGGCGATGTCGTACAGCTCGCCCAGCATGGCGCGGTCGGCGCCGTGGCCGTAGCCCTGGTAGGCCATCGTGGAATCGGCGAAGCGGTCGCTCACCACCCAGCTTCCCTTCTTCAGCGCCGGCCACACGGTGCTGCGCAAATGCTCGCGCCGGGCCGCGAAGTGCAGCAGCGCTTCCGTCGTGCCGTCCCAGCGCTCGACCGGTCCTTCGACCAGGAGCTTGCGGATCATCTCGGCGCCCGGTGCACCACCCGGCTCGCGCGTCGCCTTGACCGCATGGCCGCGGCCTTCGAGCCACGCCGTGAGACGACCGATCTGGGTCGACTTGCCGGCGCCCTCGCCCCCTTCCAGCGTGATGAAGCGGCCCTGCCGGCCGTCGCTCACGACAGCCAGCCGAACAGGTAGTGCTGGACCATCGTCGTCATGCGTCCGACCACGCCCATGCGCGGCACGGCAACGCCGGTCTCGAGCGGATACTCGATCACGCGGCCGTCGGGCAGCGTGACGGCGGCCGTGCCGACCTTCGTGCCCTTGGCGATCGGCGCGGCGAGCGGCCCCTCGAAGCGCGCAACCACGCGCGGCGTCACGGTCTGGCCGGCCGGTGCGGTGATCTGCACGGGCTTCGTGACCACGAGCGGCACCTTGTCCTGCGCGCCGAGCCATACCGGCGCCTCGACCACGGTGTCGCCCGCGCGGAAGACTGTCGTGTTCGTCGATTCGCGATAGCCCCATTCCATCAGGCGCGACGTCTCCTGCGCGCGCTCGGCCATCGAGTTGAGCCCGTTCACGACGAGGATCAGCCGCCTGCCGTCGCGCACCGCCGAGGTCGCCTGCCCGTAGCCGCCCTCCTCGGTGTGCCCCGTCTTGAGTCCGTCGGTGCCCGGCGTGGTCCGCAGCAGTCGATTGCGGTTCTCCTGGCGGATGTTGTTGTAGGTCCAGTTCATGTCCGCGTAGTAGCGGTAGTATTGCGGGTAGTCGTCGATCGTGTGCCACGACAGCACGGCGAGATCGCGTGCGGTGGTGTACTGCCCTTCCGCCGGCCAACCCGACGAATTCTTGAACACCGTCCTGGTCATGCCGAGCTCACGGCCGCGCTTGGTCATGCGATCGGCGAAGCTCTCCTCGGTGCCGGAGAGCGCCTCGGCGACCACGACGCAGGCATCGTTGCCCGACAGCACGATGATGCCCTTGATCAGATCCTCGACGCTGACTTCGCTGCCCAGCTCGAGGAACATGCGCGAGCCGCCCATGTTGCGCGCCCGCTCGCTCACGCGGAAACGCGTGTCGAGCTTGAGGCGCCCTGCGGCGAGCTCCTCGAAGAGGATGTAGATCGTCATCATCTTCGACATCGAGGATGGCGGCATCGCCACGTCGGCATCCTTGAACAGCAGCACGGTCGAGGTCTGCGGATCGACCATGAAGGCATGCTTGGCGAGCGTGCCGATGCCGACCTGTGACGGCGGCAGCGCCTCCGTCTTTGCGGCCACCGGCGGCGCTGCAGGCTTGGGCGTCCCCGCCGCCGGCTGGCGCGGCTTGGCGGGCGGCTTCTGCGGCTGGGTCTGGCGGCGCTGCTGATCCTGCTGCTGCTGCGCCGTTGCGGCGAGCGGCAGGCCGGCGATGCCGGTCAAAGCGAGGAGCACCCCGAAGGTGCGCGGGAGGTCAGTCAGCCACGACACGGGCATCACCATATCCTGAACGCTTGAGCCGGTCGGCGACGATGCCGGCAGCCTCTGTGGTCGTATAAGGCCCCAGCCTGACGCGATAAACATCGCGTCCGCCGGCCGACGCCTGGGAAACCTCGGAATTGCCGTAGCTGCGGACATCGCCGCGCCGGCGCTCGGCATTCTCGGCCGTCGAGAAGGCGCCGACCTGCACGTAGAAGCCGCCGCCCGCCGATGCCACAGGTGCGGTCGCGAGCGAGGCGATGGTCGGTCCGCCATTGCCCGCCGGAGCCGCCGCCGGAACGGCCGACTGCCGCGGGTTGGTCGGCCATCCCGCCTGCACCGGCTGGGGCGGCGGCGCGGCCGTCGGCTGGGCGACCGCCGCGACCTGGGTTGGCGCCGCGGCCGGCGTTCCACGCCGGCCGGAGGCGAGCTGGGCCAGCGCGTCGTGCTGCTCGGACGGGCCGCCGCCGCCGATGGCGACTTCCTTGACCGTCAGGCTCTCCGCCTGGAGCTGCTCGACGCGGACGCGCGCCGTGCCGCGGCCGATCATGTCGATCTCCTGCGCCGCCGTACGCGACAGGTCGATGATGCGGTTGCGCG
This sequence comes from Reyranella sp., assembly GCA_004296815.1. GTDB lineage: Bacteria > Pseudomonadota > Alphaproteobacteria > Reyranellales > Reyranellaceae > Reyranella. The sequence goes on from SCVT01000504.1 coordinate 6,911, forward strand.
CGAAGGGCCCGCGGTCGTTGATGCGGACGATGGTCGACTGGCCGTTGTCGAGGTTGGTCACCCGGACCACCGACGGCATCTGCAGGGTGCGGTGGGCCGCCGCCGCCGATGGCGACTTCCTTGACCGTCAGGCTCTCCGCCTGGAGCTGCTCGACGCGGACGCGCGCCGTGCCGCGGC
>SCVT01000505.1 GCA_004296815.1 Reyranella sp.
GCCTCTCAATGCGGTCACCAGCACCGCAAATGCGGCGGCCGGTATCGTCTACAACGACAGCCCGACGATCACGTATACACCGCTCGCCGGCGAGCGCTTCGCGCGCTCGATGATGTCGAGCATCCCGCCGACGTCGATCATGAACGTGCTTCAGGCCGGCTTCCCGGTCGACATCGTGCTGCGGCTCTCCGTCCAGTCCATCAATGGCATCGACAACCGTCGCGTCGCGGGTGGCATCTCGCGCGAGCATGTTCGGCCGGCTAACCCCGAGTTCTACCAGCTGATGGAACAACTCGGCCGCATCCAGAACTCCGGCGACATCGGCGTTCGCCGCGATGCCAAGGGTGACGATCTGACCCTGGTGTTCCGCCGCAACCATTCGGCAGCGGTGCGGCAGGCGGTGCGGAACGTTACGACCCTGCTGGGCCTCGATCCGAACGTCCACGAGTACAAGATCGTCTACGGCGCGGTACCGCGGAACAACAAGGAGATCGCCCTGCTCAGCCGGTCGATCTACGAGGTGCTTCTCGACATCGCGGCCACAATCAACGTGCCGGAAGACCATGTCTCGGAGCGGCGAGTGGCGCCGACGGCCGAGGGCGACCTCGGCCCCCAGGGGACGATCACGCCCCTGATCAAGATCGTGGCCTCCCAGTATCCTCCCGGCGATGCTTTCGTGAAGGTGCCCTATCACGGCTACTGGTTCTCGATCGACGACAAGGATCCGGCGTCGAAGAACATGTTCTCCTTCATCCTGCTTCTCTTCACTTTCGTCGAGACCGGGAGCAAGGACGCCGCCCCCGTCCTCACGATCCCGACGACGAGATGAGGAAGCTGCCGACACGACGGACCTGGCTCCTCGGCGCGGCCGGCACCGTGCTCGCGTCGGGAGCGTCCGCGCAGGGGCGGCTGCCGATCGCCATCGGCTATCAGGAGGCGCCTGACTGGCTCTTGTTCGTGGCGCGCGATCGAGGCCTGTTCGAACGAGCGGGGCTCGCGCCGAACTTCATCAGGTATGTCGGTGGCACCGCCATGATCGAGGCCGCGCAGATGGGCACGATCGACATCGCCAGCGTAGGGTCGGTTGCCTTTCTGGTCGGCCTGTCGATGGGCCTCGACTGGACCATGATCGGGATCAACCCCGAGGGCGCCTACAGCCAGGGGCTCGTCGCGCGACGCGACAGCGGCATCGAGACGCCGAGGAACCTCAGGGGCAAGCGAGTCGCCTATCTCAGGGGATCGACGGCGCAGTTCGGCCTGATGATGCTGTTGCGGCAGCACGGGCTGCGGCCCGACCAGCTTTCGCTCATCGACATGATACCGAGCGACCAGTTGCGTGCGATGCAGGCCCGCCAGATCGATGCCGCGATGATCTGGGAGCCGTGGATGCATCGCATGAGGTACACGGCGAATGGCCGGGTCGTGGAAACCGAGGGCAACCTCGGCATCTATACGAACGTCGAGGCCTACAGCGCGCGGCGCCAGTGGCTGGCGACCCATCGCGAGACGGCCATGCGATTCCTGCGGGCGCTCGTGATGGCGAACGATCTCGTCCAGAAGGACCCGAAGATCGCGATCAGCCTGTGGGCCCGCGACGTCGGCATCAGCGAGACCTGGGCGGAGGAGATCTACGAAGGCGTGCCGCCGCCACTGATCCACGAGTGGACCAACCCGCGCTACACCTACTCGCTCGTGAAGGGCTCGTCCCTGCAGCGGCGGCTGGGCTACGTCGCGAGTTTCCTCTACGACGAGAAGGTCATCCAGCAGCAGGTACACCTGGCAGATGCCATGGATCCCTCGTACATCACCGCTGTGCTCAAGGGCCGCCCGGTTCCGCGCTGATCGCGCGTATCAGCGGGCGCAGAGCGTCGGCAGCTTCGAGAGAAATTCCAGCGAGCAAACCTCTGCCGGGAACATCGCCCAGACGGCGGCCAGCGCGATCGCGGCGAAGATGAACGGGCGCAGGATGCGCAGCACGGCAGGCACCACGACCCGCAGCGCCCAATAGGCGACCAGCAGCCCGCCGACCACCGCGAGCACGCGATATTGCGTGCTCCACGATTCCCAGCCGCTGAGGTTCGCCCGGGCGAGAAGCTCCTTGAGGTACTCCACGATCAGTCGCGGAACGGATCCGTCATCAGGATCGTGTCCTCGCGCTTCGGGCTGGTGCTGACCAGCGCCACCGGGCAGCCGACCAACTCCTCGACGCGGCGCACGTACTTGATGCAGGTCGCCGGCAGCTCGCCGAAGGAGCGCGCCCCCTGGGTGCTCTCGCTCCAGCCCTCCAGCGTCTCGTACAGGGGCTTGAGCTTCGCCTGCGCGCCCATCGTGAACGGGA
>SCVT01000506.1 GCA_004296815.1 Reyranella sp.
TGGAAGGAAGCGATCGAAGTGCAGGTTCTCGTTCGTGAAAACAACGTCGATCAGGCGCTGCGCGTCCTGAAGAAGAAGATGCAGCGCGAGGGGATCTTCCGCGAGATGAAGCTCCGCCGGAACTACGAGAAGCCCAGCGAGCGCCGCGCCCGCGAGCGCGCCGAAGCCATCCGCCGCACGCGCAAGCTGATGCGCAAGCGCATGGAGCGCGAGGGCTACTAGCCCTCCCCCGATCCTCGGATCGGACGACACGACCCCCGGCATCCCCGGGGGTTTTGCTTTTCTGGATCAGCGCGCGAGCAGGTCGCCGATCGCCGCCTCGAGTTCGGCCACGTCGGTCACGACGGCGTCAGGCGTCTCCGCCGCCGAGCGCGGCCGCTGCCTGCGCCATCTTCCCGACCGGAACTGGATCGTCGCCATGCCGCGCGCCTTGGCCGGCGCGATGTCGGCATCGAGCCGGTCGCCGACGAGGATGCACTCGGCCGGCGGCACGTCGGGATCGCGCGCGAAGAACCGTGCGATGCCCGCCCGCTCCAGCCGCTCCCGGCGCGGCTCGTTCGCAGCCAATACCAGCCCGCGCTTCTGAAGCCGGTCGAGAAGGCCTTCGATGCCGGGCCGAAGCTGGAAGGCGTCGAGCACGCCGGTCATCGCTTCGACGCGGCGCGCCACGCGCGCCACCGTCGCGGGCTCGTTGCCGCAGAGCGTCTCGATCATGTGCCGTGTGACGTCGGGCGCGAAGGCAGCGACCGCCTGCTCGGAGGCCTCCTCGACCATGGCCTGGTCGACGCGGATGCCCTCCAGCCCGCAGGCCGAGGCGATGGCGCCGTCCAGCGCCATCTCCCACGCGAATTCGAGATCGATCGCGCCGCCTGTGTCGAAGAGGACGGCGCGATAGCGCGTCAGTGCGCGGAGCCCTCGAGCGCCTTCACGATGTTCTCGCACATCACCTTGGCGTCGGCGAAGAGCATCATCGTGTTGTCGCGGAAGAACAGCTCGTTGTCGACGCCGGCATAGCCCGAGGCCATGCCGCGCTTCACGAACAGCACGGTCTGCGCCTTCTCGACGTCGAGGATCGGCATGCCGTAGATCGCGCTCTTCGGGTCGGTCTTGGCGGCCGGGTTGGTGACGTCGTTGGCGCCGATCACGAAGGCCACGTCGGTCGAGGCGAAATCGCGGTTGATGTCGTCGAGCTCGAAGACCTCGTCATAGGGAACGTTCGCTTCGGCCAGCAGCACGTTCATGTGGCCGGGCATGCGGCCCGCCACCGGATGGATGGCGTAGCGCACCGTCACGCCCTCCTTCTTGAGGAGATCCGACATCTCGCGCAGCGCGTGCTGGGCCTGGGCGACCGCCATGCCGTAGCCCGGCACGATGATCACCGACTGCGCGTTCTTCATCAGGAAGGCCGCGTCCTCGGCCGAGCCCGCCTTCACGGGCTTGTCGGTCTTGGCCGCCGGGCCGCCGGCCGCGCCGCCGTCGGTGCCGAAGCCGCCCAGGATCACGTTGAAGATCGAGCGGTTCATGCCCTTGCACATGATGTAGCTCAGGATCGCGCCCGAGCTGCCGACCAGCGCGCCGGTCACGATCAGCGCGGTGTTGCTGAGCGTGAAGCCGATGCCCGCCGCCGCCCAGCCCGAATAGGAGTTGAGCATCGAGACCACGACCGGCATGTCGGCGCCGCCGATCGGGAGGATCAGCAGGAAGCCCAGGGCCAGCGACAGCACGATCAGCAGCACGAAAGTCGAGGTGTGGCCGCGCATGGCGAACCACACCAGCAGCACCACCAGCGCGATGCCGAGCAGCGCGTTCAGCGCGTGCTGGCCGCGGAACACCAGCGGCGCGCCGGAGACCAGGCCCTGCAGCTTGGCGAAGGCCACGACCGAGCCGGTGAAGGTGATGGCGCCGATCACGGTGCCCAGCCCCATCTCGATCAGGCTGTGCATCTTGATCTTGCCGGGCGTGCCGATGGCGAAGGCCTCGGGCGAGACGAAAGCGGCCGCCGCCACGAACACCGCGGCGAGGCCGACCAGCGAGTGGAACGCCGCCACGAGCTGCGGCAGGGCCGTCATCTGGATGCGCCAGGCGACGAAGGCGCCGATCACGCCGCCGACCACCAGGCCGGCCACGATCAGCCAGGGCGAGACGACGATCGGCGAGGCCACGGTGACGCCGATGGCGATCACCATGCCGACGATGCCGAACAGGTTGCCCTGGCGCGACGTCGTGGGCGAGCTGAGCCCGCGCAGCGCCATGATGAAGCAGATCGCCGCGATCAGATAGCCGTAGGCGGCCAATTCCTGGGTGAACATCCCCGTCATCTCCCGCCTACTTCTTTACCGGCTGCTTCTTCTTGAACATCGACAGCATGCGGTGCGTGACGATGAAGCCGCCGAAGATGTTCACGGCGGCGAGCGCGACGGCGATGAAGCCGAAGAGCTGCGCGGCGCCCAGCCCCTTGAGGCCGGCGGCGAGCAGCGCGCCCACGATGATGACGGAAGAGATGGCATTGGTGACGGCCATCAGCGGCGAATGCAGTGCCGGCGTCACCCGCCACACCACGTAGTAGCCGATGAAGCAGGCCAGCGCGAAGATGGTGAGCAGCGCCACGAACGGCATGTGCCCGTCGGGCACCGCCATCGGGCTGACGGCTGCGGCGTCGATGATCTGCTGCGACACAGCCTTGAGCTGCGTTGCGAGGTCCTGCGCCTGGGTCGCGAGCTTGGCCGCCTCGCCTGCGATCTTGTCGTCCATGGGGCCGCTCCTAGCTCTGGGCCAACGAGGGATGCACGATCTGGCCGTCGCGGGTGACCAGCGTGCCCTTCACGACCTCGTCCTCGAGGTTGATCGTGAGCGCCTTGGTCTCCTTGTCGACCATCGGCGTGATGAAGTTCAGCAGGTTGCGCGCGAACAGCGCCGAGGAGTCCGTCGGCAACTCGCCCGGCAGGTTGGCCGGCCCGACGATCTTCACGCCGTACTTCTCGACCACCTTGCCGTATTCCGAGAGCGGGCAGTTGCCGCCCTGCTCGACGGCCATGTCGACGATCACGGAGCCCGGCTTCATGGTCTTCACCATGTCCTCGGAGACCAGCACCGGCGCCTTGCGGCCGGGGATCAGCGCGGTGGTGACCACGATGTCCTGCGTCTTGATGTGCTCGGCCACGAGTGCGGCCTGCTTGGCCTGGTATTCCGGGCTCATCTGCTTGGCGTAGCCGCCCGCGGTCTCGGCCGCCTTGAACTCCTCGTCCTCGACGGCGACGAACTTGGCGCCGAGCGACTGGACCTGCTCCTTGGTCGCGGGCCGCACGTCGGTCGCCGTCACGATCGAGCCCAGGCGCCGCGCCGTGGCGATCGCCTGCAGGCCCGCCACGCCCACGCCCATGATGAAGGTGCGCGACGGCGCCAGCGTGCCGCCCGGCGTCATCATCTGCGGGAAGATGCGGCCGAAATGGTTGGCCGCCAGCAG
>SCVT01000507.1 GCA_004296815.1 Reyranella sp.
TGCTCGCGGTCGTCGACCACGAGACCGACGCGACCGCGCAGCACCTGCGCGGGCCCGCCGGTCGGCAAGTGGAACTGGCTCTTGCCGACGTTGATCCACATGTTGTCGATGCTGGTCATCATGTACGGGTCGCGCGTGAGGCCGAGCCCGCTCACGTAGAACAGCGTCGCCAGCCCCTGGTCCTCGACCCTGAGGTTGACGTGCTCCAACGCCACGATATTGCCGACGTCCTCGGCGCTGCGGTCGTACTGCTTCTGCTGCATCACTGCGGCCTCCGTCAGGAGACTATGGGCATTCGCCGCCAGTGCGCCAAGCCACTAGTGCGCCAGGAGGAGCGGCACCGGGCAGGAGGAGATCACCTTGGCGGTGGCGCCGCCCAGGCCCAGGAAATTCGAGAGGCCGCCATGGCCGTAGGCGCCCATGACCAGCAGCTCGGCGCCCTGGGCGCGGGCAATGTCGATGAGCGCGCGGCCGCGGGCGCGGCCGGAGAGATCGTGATGGTCGCTCGTCGTCACCTCGACCTTCACGCCGTGACGGGCGAACCAGGTCAACAAGCCCGCCGTCTCGCCGGACGCCACCACCGTCACCTTCGAGGCCTTCTCGAGGAAGGGCATGGCGTAGTCCACGGCGCGCGCGGCCTGCTGGCTGCCGTTCCAGGCAACGACCACGTTGGACAGGCTCTGCTTCTCGAGGCGCGGCGGCGCGATCAGCACCGGCCGGGCGCACTCGTAGAGGGCCGCCTTCACCGTCTCGGGCGCGATGTTGTCAGGATCGGTGCCGGGGCGGCCGATCACCAGCAGGTCGGCGAAGCGGCCGAGCTTCACGAGCTGGGCCAGGCTCACGCCCTCGACGTCGGTCAGCGATCCGCCCGCGAGCTGCTGGATCTCCTTCCAGGCGCGCCGCGACTCGCGCTCGCGCTCGGCCAGACGATCGTCGGCGATCTTGCCCATGAAGGGCATCGACTGGCTGGTGATGTCGAGCTCGTGCCGCCGGCCCTCGGCGAAATGGATGGCGTCGACCGTGCCGTCGAACAGCGCCGCCGCCCGGACGGCGAGCCGGAACGACGGGACAGCGTCGGGACCGCCCTCGGAAATGGCCAGGATGTTCTTCGGCATCGGTACTCCCCTGCCGCCTGACTAGCACATCTGCAGCGGCTTGCGATAAAGCGGGCCCGCTTTATCGGAAACGCATCAAGTCGGGCATCTCCGCCTTCGGCATCGTGCCTTTGGCCGATGCCCGGCCAAACGCACGACGCTTTTAGGCCACCAACGGCGCGACCACGGCCTTCACGGCAGCGACGGCATCCTTCGGGGCGAGGCGCACCTGCAGGCCGCGCTGGCCGCCGTTCATGTAGACGGCGTCGTGCGCCATCGCCTCCGCCTCGACGGCGGTACGCACGGCGCGCATCTGGCCGAACGGGCTGATGCCGCCCACCTTGTAGCCGGTCATGCGCTCGGCATCGGCGGGCTTCATCATCGCGGCCGACTTTCCGCCGAAGGCGGCGGCGAGCTTCTTCATCGAGACCTCGCGGTCGGACGGCACAATCACGCAGGCGGGCTTGCCGTCGACCAGGGTCATCAGCGTCTTGAGCACGCGGCCCGGCGGCTCGCCCAGCGCCTCGGCCGCCTGCAGGCCGACGCTGTCGGCGTCGGGATCGTAGTCGTAGACATGGACGGTGAAGGCGACGCCCGCCTGTTCGAGCGCTTTCGTGGCGCGGGTGACCTTGGACATGCCTCTTCTTACGGCAATCCGGCGTCGCTCGCCTTCACGACGACGGCCTCGACCGGCTCGACCCGTCCCTCGATCGGCACCGCGCCGACGGCCCGGAAGCGGGCGGCATCACGCGCCGCGAAGGCGGCCGATTGCACGGCGCCCGCCAGCGTCTCCGCACTGGCGACGATCGCGGCATCGTGGCGGCGCGCGAGCTGCTCCAGCCGGCTCGCCACGTTCACCGTGTCGCCGACGGCGGAGTATTCGAGCCGGTTGCGGCTGCCGATGGCGCCCATCAGCACCGGGCCGACATGGACGCCGACGGCGATGCGCACGGCCGGCAGGCCGCGCGTGCGGCGGCCGCGGTTCCACTCCTCGACGGCGCGCACCATGTCGAGCGCGCAGAGCAGCGCACGCGCCTCGTCGTCGGGGTGCGGGTCGGGCGTGCCGAAGGTCGCCATGACGCCGTCGCCGATGAACTTGTCGAGCGTGCCGCCGTGGCGAAAGATGCAGGCCGCCATGTGCTCGTGGAAGACGCGCAGGAAGTCGATCGTGCGTTGCGGCGGCTCGCCCTCCATCAGGCGCGTGAAGCCCACGATGTCGGCGAACAGCACCGCGGCGCGGCCCTCGCGGCCGGATTCGAAATCGTGGCCGGCGGCGGCGAGACGGTCGACCAGGTTGGGCGAGAAATAGCGCGCCAGGCTGTTGCGCTCGCCCTCGGCCAGCAGCGTGCGGCCGAGATGGGCGCGGGCGCGCCACACCGCCAGCGCCACGAAGCCGGTGCAGAGCGCCATGAAGATGAGCTGCTGGATCAGGAAGGCCTCGGGCGTGACGAAGCCCGGGCCGATCAGCTTGGCGAACAGCGCCTTGGCGACCTGCCAGGGCTGCGGCACGGCCAGCAGATCGACGCCGGCGGTGCGCGCCTGGTCGAGCGCGGTCCACAGGAAGCTGCCGACCAGCGCGACCAGCGAGGCGGCGCCCGTCAGGATGACGGTGCGCGCCGAGTAGCTGAGCGCGCTCGCGGTGAGATAGATCACGAGATAGAGGAAGAGCGAGCGGCGGCCGAACACCTGCTCGAGCCACAGCGCGCCGTCGGGTGCGCCGGGGATGGGGACGAGAGTCGCGATGGCGATCACGGTGACGTCGACCACCGTGACCACGAACTGGATGGCCTTGCTCCACGGCGAGGCGCGCGTCGCGTAGACGAGCCCGGCGGTCGCCATCATCGTGACGCACGCACCGACGCCGACACCGACGCGCATCGGCCCGGCCGCCAGCATCAGCCACAGCGCCACCGAGCCCAGCGCCACGAGGCGGCCTTTGAAGGCGAGCGCCTGGCCGTTCTGTTCCTCTTCGCGCAGGCGGAGTGCCAGGCGCACATCGGCGCCGTCGATGGTTTGGGCTGACATGAGGTCCGTGCGGGTTGTGAGGGGTGTCGCGACGTACACCCGAACGCGCACGCCGTGAACATTCTTCCGCTCATGATGACCTGAATGTGATTCAGGTCTTCGCAGGCACCGCGAACGAATTTCGTGTGCCCGGCAGCGAACCGAACTTGTCCCGACCGGTCACCGGAAAGTCACACGCAGCGGCGGGCACGGTGTGAAATCTGGGCGGGCTGCAATCATGGACAGATGGGGAAACCGGACATGGCCAGATACTCCCTGGAGGAAAAGGAGCAGGTGCATTCCGTCTTCGGCACGATCCTCGACAAGCTCGACACGATGGAGCGGCAGCCAGACAGCTGGGAAGAGAGCCACCTGGTCCACGCGCTGAGCTACATGGAGTCGGGCGTCTACGATCGCGCGCGCACGGCGCTGTCGGACTGCGTGACGCCGATCGCCGAGCGCTCGACATGGCGCGCCAACCAGCTCGAGCGCAACCCGCGCCGCTATCACGTCTCGCGGCTCAGGCAACGGCTCGAGCAGGTGATCGTCGAGGCAAGACAGCGCTAGAGGCGCTTCTCCAGCCAGCCGAGGATCTCGGCCATCACGCCTTCCTTGCCGATATCGTTCAGCAGGTCGTGGAAGTGACCCTCGTAGAGCTTGAGGGTCTTGTCCTTCGAGCCGACCGTGTCGAAGAAGAACTGGCTGCCGGCCGGCACGGTCGCCTTGTCCTCGGTGCCGTGCATGATGAAGACCGGGATGGTGATGGTCGGGAACTCCTCGCGCAGGCGTTCGTCGGCCCGCACCAGGGCCGCGACCGTGGCGGCGGGCTGCGACTCGTGCGCCGTCAGCGGATCGGCATCGAGCGCGGCAAGCGCCACGGGATCGCGCGTGAAGTCCTTCATCTTGAGCGTCAGCACCGGCAGGCGCGGCGCGATGTGGCTCAGCCCCTTGATGGCGGCGAGCGCGAAGCCCGGCGCCGGCACCTGGAAGGCGAAGCTCTCGCAGATGAAGCCCGCGAGCTCGGCCTGGTTGTCGAGCACGTAGCTGGCCGACGTGACGCCGCCCGCGCTGTGGCCCAGCAGGAAGGTCTTGAGGCCAGGATGGCGCTGCTTGGCGAGACGGATGGTGCCGGCCACGTCGGCGACATAGTCGGCGACGTCCTCGACGTAGAAGCGCTCGCCCTCCGACTTGCCGCGGCCGCGCAGGTCGAGCGCGTAGGTCGCGAAGCCCGCCTTCGAAAGCTGCTCGGCCGTCCAGGCGTGCTGGCCGCCGTGGCTGTTGACGCCGTGGCAGATCACGACGACGGCCTTGGGCTGCCCCGCCGGCAACCAGGACCGGACGTGGATCTTCACCCCGCCCTTGCTCTCGAATGACTCTTCCTTGACGGCCATGTCTCACTCCCGGGCTGATCTATCGATGCAGACCTAGAGCAAACCGCGCGCCACCGCCATTCGACGAAGGATTAGGGACGAGAGCCAGACGCCCCCGAAGCAGAAGAGCGCGAACACCCAGCCCGATACCGCACCCGCGAAGATGCCCGACAGCAGCACGCCGACGGTGCAGCCCAGCGACACCATCGCGCCCCAGCCCAGCAGCACGCCGCCCGCGAGGCCGCGCGCGGCTTCGACGACTGTGGGGAGCCGCGGCTTGAATTGGCCGGCGACGAGCGCAGCGGCCAGCGCCCCCAGGATCAGGCCGCCGACGAACACGCCGTTGCGCGACAGCAGCGTCTCCTTGAGCGCCGTGGCGCAGCCCGCGAACGTGTCGAGACCCTCGAGGCGCTTCGGCAGCAGGCCGAGCCCGTCGGCCGCCGTGCGCGACCACGAGCCCAGCTCGGCGGTGACGCCGAGCGGGCCGACGCGCAGGTAGGCGACGGTCGCGAGCGCGCCGACCAGCGCGCCACCGACATAGGCCGGCCAGCGGCGGCGGAACACCGAGTCGAACAGCGACGAGGACGCGGGCTCGACCGGCGCGCTTCGGCGCATCAGGAGCAGCGCCAACGCGGCGAGGATCGCGAGCTGCAGCGCCAGCGAGCCGCCGTAGCCCAGCCAGCGCGGAAGCCACAGGACGGGCGCCTCCTGCACGGCGCGCAGGTAGAGTTCGTTCCAGGACAGGAAGCCCAGCGCGAAGCCCGCGACGGCGCCCAGCAGCGCGAAGGGCGCGACCGGCGAGCCCTCGCCCAGGCGATAGAGATGCGCGCTGATGCAGGAGCCGGACACGGTCATGCCGATGCCGAAGACCAGCGCGCCCAGCGCCAGCACCCAGGAGACCGGACCGATATGCGCCTCGGCCGGCAGGCGCGTGGGCGACGGCACCGGCATCCAGCCGCCGATCACGGCGTAGGTGCCGAGCAGGCCGACGGCCAGTGCAACCAGGATGCCCAGCAGACCCCGCGGGTCGCGGCGCTCGATGTAGTCGCGGGCGATGCAGTAGAAGCAGAAGCGCGAGCGCTGCAGCAGGACGCCGAAGGCGCCGCCCAGCAGCAGCGAGAGCGGCAGCGAACGGCCGAGCGCGTCGCGCTCCGGCACCTGCAGCACCAGCCAGAAAAACAGCGCCGCGACCCCGAGGGCCGCGGCGATGCTCGTTTTCGGTGGAATGTTTACTTGCCCGTCCACACCGTGCCGGCGACGTTGGTGATCGGCACGCCGACCGAGTTGCCGTACTCCGTCCACGAGCCGTCGTAGTTCTTCACGTCGTAGCCCAGGATCTTGACCAGCGCGAACCAGGTGTGGCTCGACCGCTCGCCGATGCGGCAGTAGGTGATGACCGGCGTCGAGCCGTCGATGCCCTTGGCGGCGTAGAGCGCCTTGAGCTCGGCGGCGGGCTTGAAGGTGCCGTCGGCCGCGACGGCCTCGCCCCACGGCACGTTGACCGCGCCCGGCACGTGGCCCGCGCGGATGGCGAGCTCCTGGATGCCGGCCGGCGCGATCACCTTGCCGTTGAACTCGTCGGGCGAGCGGATGTCGACCAGCTTGGTGTTCGACTTCTTCTCGGCCGAGGCCAGCACGTCGGTGAGACGCGCGCGCAGCTTCGGGTTGGCGTCGGCGAGCGTGACGTTGCCCGGCTTTGCGGTCGCGACCTGCGTGGAGAGCTCGCGCTTCTCGGCCTCCCACTTCTTGCGGCCGCCGTCGAGCAGCTTCACGTTCTTCACGCCGTAGATGTCGAGCACCCAGGCGCCCCATGCGGCGAACCAGTTGTTGGTGTCGCCATAGAGCACGACGGTGCTGTCCTGGTTGACGCCGGCGTTGCGCAGCAGCTTCTCGAGATTGTCCTTCGAGACGATGTCGCGGCGCACCGGATCGGCGAGATCGGTATGCCACACGAAGTTGGTGGCGCCCGGCACGTGACCGCGCTCGAACACGCCCGGATTGACGCTGACCTCGATCACCCGGACCTTCGGGTCCTTGAGGTTCTTCTCCAGCCACTCTGTGCTGACCAGGGCATCGGACGCCTGGGCGCCCCAGCCCACGATCGCGGTGGCGACGGCCGCAGCGGCGGCCAGTACGCGTGAAAACTTCATGTCTCTCCTCCTTCCCCTTTTAGGGAGTGAAGCCGACGCTATGGCCGCGCTGTTGCAGCGGCAATGAAACGCACAACCAATTAGATCATCCGCCGTAGAAAATTTTGCTCCGGCCTGGTCACCACTGGCCGAAGAAGACGCCGGCCTTCTTGTGGGTGGCGGTGCGCTGGGCGACGTAGGCGTCGTCGACGGTCACGCGGGTCTTGCGGAGACGCAGCCACGCACCCAACCGACGCTCCATGTCGGCGATCACATCGGCATAGTCGCCGCTGGCGCCGAGGTCGCGGCGCTCCCTGGGGTCGTTCTCGAGGTCGAACAGCATCGGCCGGTAGTCCTGCCACCATACGTATTTCCAGCGGTCGGTACGGACCATGATGGCGCGGCACTCACCGGGCTTGCGGCCGAGGATCTTGCGCGCCTCGCGGAAGGAATAGTCGAGTTCGGAGAAGACCGCGTCGCGCCAGGTGTCGAGATGGATCTTGCGCGTGAGCGGCACGAGCGAGCGGCCCTCGACCAGGTGATCGTGCGGCGGCAGGCCGAGCGCCTGCAGGATGGTCGGCACGACATCGACCGCCTCGACGAAGCGCTGGTCAACCGTGCCGCGCGTCAGGTCGGCCTCGGGGTCGGGATCGACCACGATGAAGGGCACGCGCAACGCCTCCTCGAAGAACATTTCCTTCTCGCCAAGCCAATGGTCGCCCAGGAAGTCGCCATGATCGGAGGTGAAGAAGATCATCGTGTCGTCGAGGCGGCCGCTGGCCTTCATGTGCGCGAAGAGACGGCCGAGCCAATCGTCGAGCTGCTTGATCAGGCCCATGTAGGCCGGCCGCACGATGCCCGGCGCCTCGGGCCGCGAGAAGGAGATCGCCTCCTCGTGCTCGCGGTAGGCGGCCAGCACGGGATGCTCGTTCACCCGCTCCTGCTCGTCACGGTTCAGCGGCAGCGTGTCGGCGGCGCCGTACATGTTGTGATAGGGCGCCGGCGCCATGTAGGGCCAGTGCGGCTTCACGTAGGAGAGATGCAGGCACCAGGGCTTCTCGCCCATCTCGTCCATGAAGCGCATCGCCTCGCGCGTCATGTAGGCGGTCTCGGAATGCTCCTCCTTCACGCGTGCCGGCAGGTGGACGTTGCGCATGTGCCAGCCGGACAGTGCGGTGCCGTCAGGGCCGTCGGCGGCGATGACATAGTCGGTCCACGGATCGTCGGAGTTGTAGCCTTGCGCGCGGAGATAGTCGGGATAGCCGCTCTCCTTGCCCGGCGGGTGGTGGCCATCGTAGCGGTCGACCTCCTCGAAGCGGCCGGCACGCAGCAGCGCGTCGAGTGCCGAGCCGCCCTCGATGCCGAAGCGCTCCAGCCCCTCGAGATCGGGCATCATGTGGGTCTTGCCGGCCAGCGCCACCTTGATGCCGGCGGGCGTCAGGAATTCGCCCAGCGTCTTTTCGCGCAAGGAGAGCGGCACGCGGTTCCAGGTCGCGCCGTGGGAGAACATGTAGCGGCCGGTGTAGTAGCTCATGCGGCTGGGACCGCAGACTCCGGACTGCACATAGGCGCGCGGGAAGCGCACGCCGCGGGCGGCCAGCGCATCGATGTGCGGCGTCTCGAGATGCGGGTGGCCGGCGCAGGACAGGTGATCGGCGCGCAGCTGATCGCACATGATGAACAGGACGTTCTTTACCTTGCCCACGATTCCTCGCTCGCCCTTTGCGTTTCCCGTGCCTATCTAAGCCGCATGACCGACACGACGTCCATCTCCCCGGGCATCCGGGACATCCTCGATTTCTGGTTCCTGCCGAAGGACCATCCCGACCACGGCAAGGTCCGCGACCTCTGGTGGGGCAGCACGCCGGAGCTGGACACCGAGATCCGCACGCGGTTCGGCGGCCTGTTCGACCGCGCCGTGACCGGCCAACTGGACGGCTGGCGCGAGACCGCCGATGGCGCCCTGGCCCTCATCCTGCTGTGCGACCAGTTCTCCCGGAACATGCACCGCAAATCGCCGCGCGCCTTCTCGGGCGACGGCAAGGCGATCGAGACGGCGCGCCTTGCGCTCGCACGCGGCTATCCCATCGCCTACCCGCCGGCGATGCGGACCTTCTTCTACATGCCCTTCCAGCACAGCGAGCAGCTCGCCGACCAGGAACTGTGCTGCGCGCTGTTCGCGAGTCTGGGCAATCCCGACTACGACAAGTACGCCGTCGACCATCGCGACATCGTCGCCCGCTTCGGCCGCTTCCCGCACCGCAACGAGGTGCTGGGCCGGGAGTCGACGGCGCAGGAGATCGAGTACCTGAAGACCGCGAACCGCTTCGGGCAGTAGCGGCTAGCCGATCAGCTCGCGATAGATGTCGGCCGTGTCCTTGTCGAAGCAGCAGAAGGTCACGCGCTCGATCATGCCGATCATGCGGACCTCATGGACGGCGATCTCCGCCGCCTCCTGCTTCGGGTAGCCGAAGATGCCCGTCGAGATGGCGGGAAAGGCGATACTCTGCAGCCCGTGGACGACCGCCAACGCCAGACTGTTGCGATAGCAATCCGCGAGCAGCTTCGGCTCACCCTGCTTGCCGCCATGCCACACCGGGCCGACCGTATGGATGACGTGGCGCGCCTTCAGGCGATAGCCGGCAGTGATCCTGGCCTGGCCGGTCGGGCAGCCGCCCAAGGTGCGGCACTCGGCGAGGAGTTCGGGTCCGGCGGCGCGATGGATGGCGCCATCGACACCGCCGCCACCCAGCAGGGTTTCGTTGGCGGCATTGACGATGGCATCGACGTCGAGGCGCGTGATGTCGCCTTCAACGACCTCGATGCGGCTCATTTTACCAGTAACGAACGGGACCGGTGTCGAGATGGACGAAGCCGGACCGCGGATAGAAGCCGACGCCGCCCATGTTCAGCGAGCGCGCGGCCTGGCGGATCCTGAACACCGGCACACCGGGGAAGCGGATGTCCATGGCGTTGCCGTTCATGTGCTGGCTGTCGCGTGCGACGCCGCGGCTGACGCTGGCCAGCCAGGCATTGGTCGAAGCCGAGCGGAACGAGGACAGGACCTCGATCGGGCCGGCATAGCCCGAGATGCGCGCGGTGTGCCACAGCACGTCGAACAGCAGTGGATCCATTTCCGTCTGCGTGTTGTCACGGGAGTCGCGCAGGAAGAAGTTCAGCTTGTCGAGCGCAGCGCGATAGTAGGCGCCGTTCGACCAGTAGGTGACCGTGAGCTCTTCCTTGGTGTTGAAGTTGATCAGGGTCAGGCTGCGCGGGCTTGTCGTGTCGAGCTCCGGTGTCGGCAGCGGCGCCGACGGGGCGAAGCCGCCATAGCGCGCGGCACGAAGCTGCTCGGGCGTCGTCTTCTTCTGCTGGGCCGTGGTGCCACGCACGACATTGGTCTGCGCCGGCTTCTGGCTGGTGGCGGTCTTCTGGACGCTTGTGCTCTTGGCGGGTGCCGGCGCCTTGGCGCCGGCCGGAGTGGACGAGGTCCCGCGAACAACTTCAGGGGTGGTCTGTGCGGACGCTGTACCGG
>SCVT01000508.1 GCA_004296815.1 Reyranella sp.
CCGGCATCAACGTCACGATGGCAAAGTATCGCCGGCCGTCGCCGGAGACCGCGCCGGGCCATGCCAAGGTGGCCGGCCTCTACGTGATCTGCGGCATCGAGAAGGACCGCGCGCTCAAGGCGGGCTTCGACGATGCGCTGATGCTCGACTGGCAGGGCCGCATCGCCGAGACGACCGGCGCCAACATATTCCTGGTGATCGACGGCAAGCTGGTGACGCCGACGCCGCACAACTTCCTGGATGGCATCACGCGCCGCGCGGTGATGGGCATGGCGAAGAAGCGCGGCTGGACGGTCGAGGAGCGCGACGTGATGCCCGAGGAGCTGGGCGACGCGAGCGAGGTCTTCCTCTGCGGCAGCGCCGCCGAGATCGTGCCGGTCGGCTCGGTCGACAAGCACAACTACCAGGCGGGCCCCGTCGCCAAGACCCTGATGGCCGATTTCCAGAACCTGGTCCGCGAGCCGGACAGCGAGGGCTTCGGCGAGTCCCAGCACCTGATGGCCGAAACGGCGCGGGCCGCCTGATCTTGACATAGGGGGCTGCGATCCCCTTTTCTCAATGACGTCCGAGGGGTGTCCGTCCTCCGCGAGGAGGCCGGGCTGAGACAGCCATACGGCTGAACCCTTTGAACCTGATCCGGATCATGCCGGCGAAGGAACGGGAGTCAGCCAGTGGGTCGACCAACAATTTCCGTGATCGGTGCCGGTGTCGCAGGCCTCGCCTGCGCCGTCGAGCTGAGCGCGCGCGGCTTCGCCGTCGAGGTGCTGGAGCGCGCCGCGACGCTGGGCGAGGGCGCCTGCTCGTGGAAGGCGGGCGGCATGCTGGCGCCATGGTGCGAGGCGGCGACTACCGACGAGGCGGTGACGCGGCTCGGTGCGCCCTCGATCGACTGGTGGGATCACCACTTCGCCGGAACCGTGCGCAACGGCAGCCTGGTCGTGGCGCCGGCGCGCGATACGGCCGACCTCACACGTTTTGCGCAACGCACCTCTCGGCACGAGTGGATCGACCGCGATCGGTTGGCCGCGCTGGAGCCCGATCTCGCGGGCCGCTTCCGGCGCGCGCTGTTCTTTCCCGACGAGGCCCATCTCGATCCGCGCAAAGCGCTGGCCGCCCTTGCCGAGGCGCTCGCGGCGCGTGGTGTGCCGATCCGCTTCGGCGTCGAGGCCGAGCCCACATCGGCAGGCGGCGGCCTCGTCGTCGATTGCCGTGGGCTCGCGGCGCGCGAGGCGCTGCCCGACCTGCGCGGCGTACGTGGCGAGATGCTGATGGTGCGGACGCACGATGTGACGCTGTCGCGGCCGGTGCGCCTGCTGCATCCGCGCATCCCGCTCTACATCGTGCCGCGCAGCGAGGGGCTGTTCATGGTGGGCGCCACCATGATCGAGAGCGAGGAGCGCCGCGCCGTCAGCGTGCGCTCCGCCGTCGAGCTGCTGAACGCGGCCTACACGCTGCATCCGGCCTTCGGCGAGGCCGAGATCGTCGAGCTGGCGGCCGACCTGCGGCCAGCCTTTCCCGACAACCTGCCGCAGGTCCGGCGGTCCGGCCACGTGCTGCACGCCAACGGGCTTTTCCGGCACGGCTTCCTGCTCTCGCCCTGGCTGGCGGGCGAGGTCGCCGATGCGGTTCTCCAGGAGACACGAGATGAAGATCTTCCTGAACGACGACGCGCATGAGGTCGAGGCGGCGACGCTCGCCGCCGCGCTCGAGTCGTTGGGCTTCGGCGGCCGAAAGATCGCGACGGCGGTGAACGGCCGCTTCGTCGCGGCGGCGGCGCGCCCGCGCACGCCATTGGCCGCCGGCGACCGCATCGAGGTCGTCGCGCCCATGCAGGGAGGCTGACCATGTCGTCCTTCTACGGCGTCGAGCTGAAATCGCGCCTGCTGCTCGGCACGTCGCGCTATCCCTCGCCCGCGGTGCTGGAGCGCGCGGTCAAGGCGTCGGGCGCGGAGGTCGTGACCGTGTCGCTGCGGCGCGAGAGCGGCGCCGGCCGCGCCGGCCAGAGCTTCTGGTCGCTGATCCAGTCGCTCGGCGTCCGCGTGCTGCCCAACACGGCGGGCTGCCATTCGGTGAAGGAGGCGGTGACGACCGCCCATATGGCGCGCGAGCTGTTCGACACGAAGTGGATCAAGCTCGAGGTAATCGGCGAGGCCGACACGTTGCAGCCCGACGTGTTCGGCCTCGTCGAAGCCGCCCGCATTCTCTCCGAGGACGGGTTCGAAGTGTTCCCCTACACGACCGAGGACCTGGTCG
>SCVT01000509.1 GCA_004296815.1 Reyranella sp.
ACGTCGGCCGGCAGGAAGATGTTGAGCGACTGGCTCTGGCAGATGTAGGGCGTGCGGTCGGCGGCATGCTCGACCAGCCAGCGCTGGTCGATCTCGAAGGCGGTCTTGAACACCGCCTTCTCGTGGTCGTCGAGGCAATCGAGATCCTTCACCGAGCCCTGGCTGGTGGTGATGGTCGTCCAGGTGTCCTCGTCGTTGCGGCCCTTCTGCTCCAGGATCTTCTCGAGGTAGGGGTTGCGCACCACGAACGAGCCCGAGAGGGTCTTGTGGTTGTAGACGTTGGCCGCCGACGGCTCGATGCCGGGCGAGGCGCCGCCGCAGATGATCGAGATCGACGCCGTCGGCGCGATCGCGAGCTTGTTGGAGAAGCGCTCCTTGATGCCGAAGTCGGCGGCATCCGGGCACGCGCCGCGCTCGTCGGCGAGCGTCTTCGATGCGTCGTCGCACTGGCCGCGGATATGCTTGAACATCTTCTTGTTCCACACCTTGGCCATCACGGATTCCAGCGGAATACCGTTCGCCTGCAGGAAGGAGTGGAAGCCCATGACGCCGAGGCCGACCGACCGCTCGCGCATCGCGGCATAGGTCGCGCGCGCGAAGTCGGTGCCGGCGTTGTCGATGAAGCCCTGCAGCACGTTGTCGAGGAAGCGCATCACGTCCTCGATGAACTGCGGATGCTCGTGCCACTCGAGATAAGTTTCAAGATTCAGAGAACTCAGGCAGCACACCGCGGTGCGCTGCTTGCCGTGGTGATCGACGCCGGTCGGCAGCGTGATCTCCGAGCAGAGGTTCGAGGTCTTGACCTCGAGGCCCGCCATCTTGTGGTGCTCGGGGCGAGCGTTGTTCACGTGATCGACGAAGACCAGGTACGGCTCGCCGGTCTCCACGCGCGCCGTCAGGATGCGGATCCAGAGGTGGCGCGCCGAGACGGTGCGCTGCACGGCGCCGTCCTTGGGCGACACCAGCGCCCACTCCTCGTCGTTCTCCACGGCGCGCATGAAGGCGTCGGAGATCAGGAGGCCGTGATGGAGGTTCAGTGCCTTGCGGTTGGGATCGCCACCGGTCGGGCGGCGGATCTCGATGAACTCCTCGATCTCGGGATGGTTGACCGGCAGGTAGCAGGCGGCCGAACCGCGGCGCAGCGAGCCCTGGCTGATCGCGAGCGTGAGCGAGTCCATGACGCGGATGAAGGGCACGACGCCGGACGTCTTGCCGTTCATGCCGACCTTCTCGCCGATCGAGCGGAGGTTGCCCCAGTAGGAGCCGATGCCGCCGCCGCGCGCCGCCAGCCACACGTTCTCGTTCCACAGACCGACGATCCCTTCGAGGCTGTCGTTCGCCTCGTTGAGGAAGCAGGAGATCGGCAGGCCGCGGCTGGTCCCCCCGTTGGAAAGAACGGGCGTGGCAGGCATGAACCACAGATTGCTGATGTAGTCGTAGAGACGCTGCGCATGCGCATCGTCGTCGGCATAGGCCGACGCCACGCGCGCGAACATCTCCTGGTAGTTTTCTCCCGGCAGCAGGTACCGGTCGGACAGAGTGGCCTTGCCGAAGGCCGTCAGGCGGGAATCCCGAGAGGAGTCGGTAACAACCCGCGCACCGCTTCGAACTTGAACGACATCAAACACTTGCGGTCCCCTTTTTCTTATTTGTCCACAGTTGTGGGTAAAACAACCTGTGGAAGACGCCTACAAGATCGGAAGAGC
>SCVT01000055.1 GCA_004296815.1 Reyranella sp.
CCGGTCGCGGCCTCGGCGATGCGGCGCGCCACGGTCGTTTCATGGTTGTGCGCGATATGGACCATCGCCGGCGGCCGATCGGCCAGCCGGCAATGGTGCAGCACCGGCCCCAGTGCCCAGCCCCCGGAGATGCTGTCGAAGACGATGGCGTCCCAGTCGTGCCGCAGCAGCGCGCGGTCGAGGGCGGCGCGCACTTGTTCCGACCAGGCGTAGATCGCGACGTCGGGCAGTGGAGAGAGGAACTTGGCGGCGAGCGAATGGGCGGCCCTGGGATGGAGGTTCCAGTGAAGGCCGGCCGAGTCCTCCGGCAGCCACCCCTTCTCCGCGCGCGACAGGCCGATCACGTGCAGATCGGCACCTGCCGCCGCGGCCGACCGGATCAGGCCTTTCGAATAGATGAGCTGGCCGTTGGTCGGCGGATCGGGATCGGCGAGGGTCAGCCAAAGCAGGCGCATGGCGCGACGATGGGCATGCGCCGCGAGGGCAGCCAGTGACCAAGGCGTGACGACGCGCGTGCAGCGAATGCATGCCACTGAGGCTTTTGCGCCACACGCCGCAGCGCCCACCCCGGATCACAGACTGGCCACTGGCTCTGCACGCCGGGCGCAGAGTTTGATGCGTACGGCCGACGGAACAGGGGTGTGACGGCGGCCAGGCTCGGGGGGCCCATGCCGTAGTGGAGGTTTTCAATGTCTCTGTCCGAACCTGGGGTGCCGGCGTCGAGTGGGGTCGACGTGGTGTCCGCAGCCGACGACGACGATTTTGTCTGCAGTACATCGGAGACTCTCTTTGTTGCGATCGAGAAGTGCCTCGACAACGGCTTGGGCACCTGCCTCGTCGTCGAGGGCGAACGGCTGGTGGGCCGCGTCTCCCTCGACGACATCGCGCGCGCCGTCCATCACGGTGCGCTGCTCAACCCGGGGCTCGACCATTTCATGGCGAACTTCGCGGACCAGCGGCGCAATGACATCTCGCTGGAGAAGGACGTTCTGCGTCCGGTGGTGGACGACCTCGGCCGGTTGGTGGGGGTCACCATCGACCGCTCCGCCCAGTTCGTGCAGATCGCGCGGCCCGACATGAGCCACGACGAATTCCGCTCGGTGCTCGACGCCTTTCTCTCGTCCTGGATCTCCAGCAAGGGGCCCTATGTCGAGAAGTTCGAGGATGAGTTCCGGAGCTTCGTCGGCGCCCAGCACGGCGTCGCCGTCTCCAACGGCACGGTGGCGCTGCATCTCGCGCTGGTGACCCTGGGCATCGGGCCGGGCCACGAGGTGATCGTGCCCGACCTCACCTTCGCGGCCACCATCAACGCGGTGCTCTATTGCGGCGCCACGCCGGTGATCGTCGACGTCGATCCGAAGACCTGGTGCATGGGCCTCGCGGAGGTCAAGGCGGCCTGCACGCCGAGGACCAGGGCGATCCTGCCCGTGCATCTCTACGGCCGGCCGGCCGAGATTGGTCCGATCGTACGGTTCGCCAAGGAACGCGGGATCTTCGTGGTCGAGGATTGCGCCGAGGCGCACGGCGCGCGCTACGAGAAACGCCCGGTCGGCCAGTTCGGCGACGTCGGCTGCTTCTCCTTCTACGCCAACAAGATCGTGACCACCGGCGAGGGCGGCATGTGCCTGACCAGCGACCCCGAGGTCGCGAAGTCGCTGCGCGTGCTGCGCGACCATGGCATCACGCCCAGCCGCTCCTACTGGCACGAAAGGGTGGGCTTCAACTACCGCATCACCAACCTGCAGGCCGCGATCGGTCATTCGCAGCTCTGGCGCATCGACAGCATCCTGGCGCGCAACGCCGCGATCGCGCGCCTGTACGAGAACGCCATGACCGATATCCCGGGCGTGCGCTTCCCCCCGAAGATGGACGCCAAGTGCACGCCGGTCGTGTGGCTCGCCTGCGTGCAGGTCCCCGCGGAGGCGCGCAACGAGATCCTGTCGCGGGCGCAGGAGGCCAAGCTCGAGATGCGGCCGTTCTTCCATTCGCTCTCCTCCCTTCCTCCCTACGAGAAGTACGCCAGCGACTGCCCGCACAGCGCCCACCTCGCCGCGACCGGCATCAACCTGCCGACGCAGCGTGCGGTCGACGAGCAGGTGGTCGGCCGCGTCGCCGAGGTGTTCCGCGCCGTCCTCATGTGAGGCCGGTCATGAAACCCTTCTCGACCATCATCGTCGGCGGCGGACCGGGCGGACTCGGTCCGCTGATCGCCGCCGCTCAAGCCGGTACGCTGGAAGACTGGCTCGACCGCGGCATCGCCCTGGTCGAGCGCGGCGAGCGCCTGGGCGGCAAGA
>SCVT01000510.1 GCA_004296815.1 Reyranella sp.
GATCGTGGCGGTGCTCGCGACCGCCTACGTCGCCAGCCATTTCTTCCGCGCGGCCAATGTCACGATCGGCCTCGACCTGATGCGCGATCTGCACATTGGGCCGGAAGCGCTGGGGGCGCTCACCGGGGCCTTCTTCTTCGGCTTCTCGGCGATGCAGATCCCTTGCGGCTTCTTCTTCGACCGCTACGGCCCGCGCCGCACCGTGTGCGGCATGCTGGCGATCGCGGTCGCCGGCGCCACGCTCTTCACCCTGGCGCCGAACTGGGAGCTGCTGCTCGCCGGCCGCGCGCTGATGGGCGCGGGCTTCGGCGTCATGCTGATCGGCACCATGGTGGTGATCACGCGCTGGTTCCCGCCCGACCGCTTCGCCACGCTCTCCGGCATCGTCCTGTCGGTCGGCCTGCTCGGCAACCTGCTGGCCACCACGCCCCTCGCCTGGGGCACCGAGCAGATCGGCTGGCGCGGCGTGTTCGGCCTCATGGTGGTCTTCACCGCGATCGCGGCGCTCGCGGTGTGGCTGGTGGTGCGCGACGCCCCGCCCGGCCATCCGTTCCTGGAGCGCAAGCCCGAGACCGCCGCCGAGATGGTGCGCGGCCTGGGCGAGGTGCTGCGCAACAGGCAGCTCAAGTTCATCCTGGCGCTCAATTTCTGCAACTACGCCTGCACCTTCACGGTGCAGGGCCTGTGGGGCGGACCGTTCCTGCGCGAGGTTCACGGGATGACGCGCGTCGAGTCCGGCAACGTGCTGTTGACCGCGGTCATCGCCTACCAGATCGGCATGCTGGTGTTCGGCCCGCTCGACCGCATCTTCGACACGCGCAAGAAGATCGCCATCACCGGCACGCTGGCGATCGCCACGATCCTGGCGGCCCTCGCTTTGTGGAGCCACGCACCGCTGTGGCTGGCGATCGCAGCCATCATCGGCATCGGCTTCCTCAGCGCGTCCAGCACGATGGTGATGACGCACGGCCGTGGCATCTTCCCCGACCGGCTGATCGGCCGCGGCATGGCGACCATGAACACCAGCGTGATGCTGGGCGTCGCCTGCATGCAGACCCTGTCGGGGCTGATTCTGGGCGCCTTCACGCCGCTGCCCGACGGCGCGCGGTCTGAGGAGGCCTACCGCACGCTGTTCGGCTTCATGTGCGTGGTGCTGCTGGCGGCACTCACCGTCTACAGCCGGTCCGCCGACATCCGCCCCAGCGACGAACTGCGCGCGCGGCAGGCACCGCGATAAGCCGTCAGTTCTTTCTCCCGAACAGCTTCAGCCGGTAGTCGACCAGCCGGAAACCGAGGCGGCGCGCTTCCTCCTCGACCAGCTGTGCGAGGCCGTCGTCGTCGACCTCGACGATGTCGCCGCTGTCGACGTCGATGAGATGCGGATGCGGCGCGCGGCCGACCCGCTCGTAGCGCGCCTTGCCGTCGCTGAAGACGTGGCGCGTCACGAGACCGGCGGCGGTCAGGCTGTTCAGCGCGCGATAGACGGTGGCGACGCCGATGCGGCGCTCCTTCTCCGTACGGCGATGGATCTCGTGGGCGCAGGGATGGTCGGTCGCCGCGTCCAGCACCTCGAGCACGATGCGTCGCTGGATGGTCAGCTTGAGGCCGTGATCGCGGCAGAGCTGCTCGAGCATATCCATGCCTACCTCTTCAGGAAGAACTGGATGGGCACGACCAGGTCGAGCGTCTCGCCCGGCTGGTCGGAGGGCAAGGGCGGCAGCGGCTGCGCGCGCTGCAGGAGCTCGAGGCCTTCCTGGTCGAGGCTCGCGACTCCGGAGCTGCGGACGATGCGCGCGGCAAGCACGCGGCCGTCGCGGCTCATGGTGAAGAAGACGTAGGGGATGCCTTCCTGGCGCGCGCGCTGCGCCTCGGAGGGATAGCGTTTGTGGCGCTCGAGGTGGCGCAGCAGCAGGCCCTTCCAGGTGGGCAGGCGCGCCGACGGCGGCTCGGGCGCGGCGCCGACCATCGGCGCGGCCGCGACCGCGGCCTGCTGGGGGGCTGCCTGCGGCGCCGACACCTTGGGCTGCGGCGGCCGCTGCTCGACCTTCTTCTCCGGCGGCTTGGGCGGCGGCGGCTTGATGTCGACCGGCGGCGGTGGCTCGGGTTCAGGCAGGCTCACCTCGGCCAGCACGATCTCGACGGGCGGCGGCGGCTCGGGCTCAGGGACGACTTCGCTGAGCTCCGGTCCCGGCGGCGCCTCGTTGGGCGTGGCCTCCGGCGCGGCGGGCAGCGGCGCCATCTCGATCATGATCGCCGCCGGCGGCGGCGCGTACGGCGCTTCCGTCGGCGTCCAGCTCAACGCGACTCCTACCGCGCCCGCGTGCAAGGCCAGCACGAAGACGAAGGAGCCGGTCCAGCGGACGCTCTCTCTCATTGTTCCAGACCCACCAGTGCCACCTTGAGGTAGCCCGCGGAGCGCAGCACGTTCATGGCCTGCATCAGCTCGCCGTACGGCACCATCTTGTCGGCGCGCAGGAAGATGCGCTCGTCCTTCTTCTTGCCCGTCGTCTCGTCCAGCACCCGGGCGAGATCGGCGCGGGCGACCGGCGTGTCCTTCAGCACGAAGGAGAGATCGGTCTTGAGCGTGAGGTAGAGCGGCGTGTCGGGCTTCTGCTGGCGCTCGGCCGTCGAGCCCGGCAGGTCGACCGGCACGTCAACCGTGGCGAGAGGTGCCGCCACCATGAAGATGATCAGCAGCACAAGCATCACGTCGATGAACGGCGTGACGTTGATCTCATGGTTCTCGGCGAGCTCGTCCTCGCCGTGGTCGAGCTTTACCGACATCTGCCGACATCCCGCGAAACGAGGCGCAACACCGCCGCCGACGTGTCGCCGATCAGCGCGCGGTAGGCGGCGACCTGGCGGGCGAAGTGGTTATAGATGACGACCGCGGGAATCGCGGCCGCGAGTCCCAGCGCCGTGGCAAGCAACGCCTCGGCGATGCCCGGCGCCACGACCGCGAGGTTGGTCGTCTGCGACTTCGAGATGCCGATGAAGGAATTCATGATGCCCCACACCGTGCCGAACAGGCCGACGAAGGGTGCCGTGGCGCCGATCGTCGCCAGCACGCCGGTGCCGCGCAGCATGCGGCGGCCGGCGGCGGTCTCGAGTCGCTCCAGCCGCGAACCCACCCGCTCCTTCAGGCCTTCCTTGTCGTCGGCACCGCCGCCGCTCAGCTTCCACTCGGCACGCGCGGCCTCGACCAGCTCGCCCGACGGCGCATCGCCGAGCGACGGCGCCTTGTCGATGGCCGCGAGCTGGGCGCGCTGGCGGCGGAAGGCGCCGGCGAGCTCGAGGCTCTTGGCGAGGAACACCGTCCAGGTCAGCACCGAGGCGAAGGCGAGGCCAATCATCACCGCCTGAACGAGCCAGTCGGCAGCGACGAACATGCCCCAGACCGACAGGTCCTTCGGCAGGGCGGCTGCAGCCGTCGGCGCCGCGGGCGCTGCCGGCGCTTCGGTCGCTGGGGCAGCGGGCACCGACGGCGAAGCCGCGAAATCGGTGGCGCCGACCGGCGGCGGCGGGGGCGGGTCGCTCAACTGAGGCACCGACGTTCCCTGCGCCAGGGCAAGCGACGGAACGAACACGAGCAGGACCAACAGACGACGCAGCGACATCACGCGAAACCTTGAAGAAGACGGACGAACGGGCGCAGCCAGTGGGCGCGCC
>SCVT01000511.1 GCA_004296815.1 Reyranella sp.
GCCGGCATCTTCGCCGAGGCGCTGGATGGCGTGGCGCGGCTCACCTTCGACCGCCCGGTGCGCGGCATCGCCACCTCGGGCCGCGGCGGCCGCTCTTTCTCGCTGGGCATCGCCGACAGCGCCACGGTGCTGGCGACCACGGCGGCCGCGGCCGATGCGGCGGCGACGCTGATCGCCAACGCGGTGAGCGTCGATCATCCGGCGATCGAGCGCCGGCCGGCCCGCGATCTCGATCCCGACAGCGATCTCGGCGACCTGCCGGTGACGGTCGCGGTCGGCGACCTGCCGCGCGAGTTGATTGAGCAGGCCCTGGACCGCGGCGCTTCGGAGGCGCGGCGGCTCAGGCTCGCGGGCCTGATCGACAGCGCGGCGATCTTGCTGCGCGGCGAATGGCGCATCGAGGCGGGCGGCACGCCGCTTGCTCTGGCGGAGGCGGGATGAGCGATCTGGTGAAGGTGCGCAAATACGTGGCGACGATCGAGGAGACGCTGCATGACGGCGGCCCCGCGCTGAACCGGCCCGTGACCAAGGCGGTGGTGGGCGGCGTCATCGCCAACCCCTATGCCGGCCGGCACGTCGCGGACATCCACCCGATGATGAAGGCGCTGGAGCCGCTGGCGGTCGATCTCACGGAGCGCGTGATGAAGGCGCTGGGCGTCAAGGGCTCGGAGCTCGAGGCCTACGGCAAGGGCGCCATCGTCGGCCTGAATGGCGAGCTGGAACATGCCGCGTTGTGGCATCAGCCCTCGGGCTTCGGTATCCGCCACGCGATGGGCGGGGCGAAATCCATCGTGCCCTCGACCGTGAAGGTCGCGGCCGCCGGCGCGCGCATCGACATTCCACTGCATCACGTGACGGCGGCTTATGTGCGCAGCCATTTCGACGCCATCGAGTTCTGCGTGCCCGACGGACCGAAACCCGACGAGATCGTGTTCATCGTCGCGGCCTCGATCGGCGGCCGGCCGCATGCGCGTGTCGGCGGCCTGACGCCGGCCGAGATCAAGATGGGGGACGGCCAACGATGACCGAGCCGCTCACCGCCGCCCTTAAGTCGCTCGACGACTACATGGACGCGCTGAACCGCAACGACGAGCCGGCCATCAACAAGGCCTGCAACTTCCCGCATGTGCGGTTGGCCGGAGGCAAGGTGGTCGTGTGGCCCAACCCCGGGGACTACAAGCTGGCCGACTTCCGCGCCCGCGCGGGCGACGGCTGGCATCACAGCCGCTGGGATGAGCGGACGGCCATCCATGTCGGTGCGACCAAGGTTCATCTCAAGGTGAAGTTCAGCCGCTGGCGCGAGGACGAGACGCTGATCGGCCGTTTCGAGACGATCTACATCGTGACCCTGCAGGACGGTCACTGGGGCATACAGGCACGGTCTAGCTTTGCCGATTGAGGCGGGCCGACTGAGTGCTTGTGGGGTAAGGGCCGGGCTCGGTACGCTCGGTTCAGGGAGTGCGAGTTTCGTTATTCCACGAAGGGGGATGTCATGCTGACCCGCTACCGATTGCTTGCCGGCACTGCCGCGCTCGCCGCTCTGTCGTTCGCCGTTCCGGCCGCCGCCCAGGCGCCGGTGAAGATCGGCGAACTCAACAGCTACAAGGTCTTCCCGGCCTTCCTCGAGCCCTACAAGAAAGGCATCGAGCTCGCCGTCGAGGAGGTGAACGCCGCCGGCGGCGTGCTGGGCGGCCGCAAGATCGAGGTCATCAGCCGCGACGACAACGGCAACCCGGGAGATGCGGTGCGTGTCGCCGAGGAGCTGCTGAGCCGTGAGGGCGCGGCCTTCCTGATCGGCACCTTCCCGTCGAACGTCGGTCTCGCCGTCGCCGACTTCGCGAAGCAGCGCAAGGTGCTGTTCATCGCGGCCGAGCCGCTCACCGACAAGATCGTGTGGGACGCCGGCAACCCCTACACGTTCCGCCTGCGCACCTCGACCTACATGCAGACGGCGATGCTGATCCCCGACGCCGCCAAGCTGAAGAAGAAGCGCTGGGCGATCGTCTATCCGAACTACGAGTACGGCCAGTCGGCGACGGCGGCGTTCAAGAAGCTCCTGAAGGAGAAGCAGCCCGACGTCGAGTTCGTGGCCGAGCAGGCCCCGCCGCTCGGCAGGATCGACGCCGGCGCGGTGGCGCAGGCGCTGGCCGACGCCAAGCCGGACGCGATCTTCTCCTCGCTGTTCGGACCCGACCTCGCCAAGTTCGTGCGCGAGGGCCAGACCCGTGGCCTGTTCAAGGGCGTCGAGGTCTTCAACCTGCTGGCCGGCGAGCCCGAGTATCTCGACCCGCTGAAGGAAGAGGCGCCGGACGGCTGGTACGTCACCGGCTATCCCTGGAGCGAGATCAAGACGCCGGAGCACACCAAGTTCCTCAACGCCTACCAGGCGAAGTTCAAGGACTACCCGCGTCTTGGCTCGGTCGTCGGCTATGCCACGGTCTACTCGGCCGTCGAGGCGATCAAGAAGGCGGGCTCGCTCGACCAGGACAAGCTGCTCGCGGCGATGAAGGGTCTCTCCCTCATCACGCCGTTCGGCATGGTCACCTACCGGCCGCTCGATCATCAGTCGACCATGGGCGCCTATGTCGGCCAGATCGGCGTGAAGGACGGCAAGGGCTACATGAAGAACTGGCGCTTCGTCGACGGCAAGGATGCACTGCCGACCGATGCCGAGGTCGAGAAGATGAGGCCGAAGAATTGATCCGTTGAGGAACAGATCCCTCGCTGCGCTCCATCGCGGGGCTTACCCCGCGCGCGATGACAGAGTGAAGCGAGGGATCCTTCTGACGTGACGCTCGCCAGTTTCATCATCCAGCTCCTGAACGGGCTGGCCGCCGCCGCGTCGCTGTTCCTGGTGTCGGCCGGCCTGTCGCTGATCTTCGGCGTCACGCGGATCGTGAACTTCGCGCACGGTTCGCTCTACATGCTGGGGCTCTATGGCGCCTATACGCTGATCCAGGTCTTCGGCAGGACGCCGCTCGGATTCTGGGGCGCCGTCGTGCTGGCGGCGCTGGCCGTCGGCATCGTGGGCGTCCTGATCGAGGTGCTGGTGCTCAGGCGCATCTACCGCGCGCCCGAGCTGTTCCAGCTTCTCGCCACTTTCGCCATCGTGCTGGTGATCAAGGACATCGCGCTCTTCACCTGGGGCGCCGAAGACCTGGTCGGCCCGCGCGCGCCGGGCCTGTCGATGGCCGTCGAGATCATGGGCCGCCGCATCCCGGCCTACGACCTGCTGCTGATCGCCATCGGCCCGGTCGTGCTGGGCGTCATGTGGCTGATGCTGACACGTACGCGCTGGGGTGCGCTGGTGCGAGCGGCGACGCAGGACCGCGAGATGGTGGGCGCGCTGGGCGTCGACCAGGCCAAGCTCTTCACCTCGGTCTTTTTCGTCGGGTCCGTGCTGGCGGGGCTGGGTGGTGCGCTGCAGATCCCGCGCGAGCCCGCCAACCTCGAGCTCGACCTCTCCGTCATCGCCGACGCCTTCGTGGTCACGGTGGTGGGCGGGCTGGGCAGCATCAGCGGCGCGTTCCTGGCCGCCATCATCATCGGCGTCGCCAAGGCCTTCTGCATCGGCATCGGCACGGTCACCTGGTTCGGCTTCGAGATCTCCTTCTCCAAACTCACCCTGGTCGTCGAGTTCCTGATCATGGCGATCGTGCTGGTGGCGCGGCCCTACGGCCTGCTCGGCAAGCCGCAGGCGGTGCAGCGCATTGCGGCCGACCCGGCGCCGCCGCTGCAGGTGCCGTCGTGGAGCTTCGCGCTGGTGTGGTTGGCGCTGCTGATCGTGGTGCCGCTGGTCACCGACCGTTACGCCGCCATCCTGCTGACCGACATCGTCTGCTTCGCGCTCTTCTCCGTGTCGCTGCATTTCATCATGGGGCCGGCCGGCATGGTGTCGTTCGGCCATGCCGCCTATTTCGGCATCGGCGCCTATGCCGCGGGCCTGCTGCTGAAGAAGGGCGGCCTGCCGATGGAGGCGGCGATCCTGATCGCGCCGCTGATCGCCGGCGCCTTCGCCATCGTCTACGGCTGGTTCTGCGTACGCCTCTCCGGCGTCTACCTCGCCATGCTGACCTTGGCCTTCGCGCAGATCAGCTGGTCGATCGTCTTCCAGTGGGACTCCTTCACCGGCGGCAGCAACGGCATGGTGGGCGTGTGGCCGTCCTCGTGGCTCGCCTCCAAGACCGTCTACTACTACGTGGCGTTGGCGCTCTGCGGCGCCGGCATTGTTTTCCTGTGGCGCGTACTGTTCTCGCCCTTCGGCTACACGTTGCGCGCCGGCCGCGATTCGCCGCTGCGCGCCGAGGCGATCGGTATCGACCTGCGCTCGTTCCAGTGGGCGGCCTTCGTGCTGGTCGGCGCGCTCGCGGGCCTCGCCGGCGCGGTCTACGCCTTCTCCAAGGGCAGCATCTCGCCCTCGACGATCTCGATCGCGCAGTCGACCGACGGGTTGATCATGGTGCTGCTGGGCGGCGTTGAGACGCTGACCGGTCCGGTCGTCGGCGCGGCGATCTTCACCTGGCTGCGCGACGCCGTGGCGCGCAACACCGACTTCTGGCGCGCCGTCATGGG
>SCVT01000512.1 GCA_004296815.1 Reyranella sp.
GCCTATAACCCGGCGCCCGGAGAGGTGCCAGAGTGGTCGATCGGGACGGTCTCGAAAACCGTTGTGCGTGCAAGCGTACCGTGGGTTCGAATCCCACCCTCTCCGCCATTTCCGCCAGAGCGTCGCGGAAGTAGCAGGGCCCGCCCGGCCGACCGCGAATCCTGGTTGCCGAGGTGTCCAGGGAACCCCATCCTGCATTCCGATCGCATAAGACCGCTCGGGGGAGCCATGCTTCGGATTCTGCAGACTGCCATCGTTTCAATGGCATTGCTCGCCGGCACGGCGATGGCGCAAAGCGCGCCGCAGTACTGGGTGACGTATGCCCACGACACCAAGACCGGGGCCTGGGGGCTTGGCTGGGGCAAGACCGATCGACAGGCCACGATCAACGATGCGCTGTCGCGCTGCGCCAAGCCGGGCTGCAAGTCCGGTGACGTCACCCTCGCGCGCTGCATCGCGGCGGCACAAGGCACCCAAGGCGGGCCGTGGTTCGCCGCCGGCAACGACGCGAACACCGCCCAGGGACATGCCATGCGTTTCTGCCGGAACGGCGGCGCGGGCTCGACGTGCGAAGTGCAAGCCGTCCGTTGCGGCGGCTGATCTAGCCGCCGCCGAGATAGAGCTGCTTCACGATCTCGTTCGACTGCAGCTCGGCCACGGTCTTGCCTTCGAAGGCGATCTCGCCGTGGACGATGATGTAGCCGCGGTCGGCGATGCGGACGGCCTGATGGAAGTTCTGCTCGGCCATCAGCACGGTGAGGCCGAACTTCTTCTTCAGCTCCTCGATCTTGGTGATGGTCTGAGAGACCAGCAGCGGCGATAGGCCGACCGACGGCTCGTCGACCAGCAATAGCCGCGGCGACGACATCAGCGCGCGACCGATCGCCAGCATCTGCTGCTGGCCGCCCGACATGGTGCCCGCGAGCTGGCGGCGGCGCTCGGCCAGCACCGGGAAGGCCTCGTAGGCGAAGGCGAGGTTGGTCGCGATCTGGGCGCGGGCGCTCTTGCGGAAGGCACCCAGCATCAGGTTTTCCTCGACCGTGAGCTTTGGGAACAGCCGGCGGCCCTCGGGCACCAGCGCGACGCCCAGCCCCACGATTTCCTCGGTCGGCAGGCGCGCGAGGTCGTGGCGCGTGCCGTCGACCTCGAGCTCGATCGATCCGGCGACCGGCCGCACGATGCCCATCAGGCATTTCATCAGCGTGCTCTTGCCGTTGCCGTTGGTGCCCAGCAGCACCACCGTCTCTCCGTCCTCGACCGTGACCGAGGCGCCGTTCAGGGCTCGCACCGCACCGTAGCGGGCGTCGACGCCGGTGGCGGCGAGCCTAAGCGCCAAGGTAGGCCTCCTGGACGCGCTTGTCGTCCATCACCTGGGCGGGCGTGCCTTCGCAGACGATGCGGCCGGCGTCGAGGCACATGACCCGCTCCGAGAAGCGCATGACCGCCTGCATGATGTGCTCGATCATGATGACGGTGATGCCCTCGCCGTTGAGCTTCAGCAGCACGTCGAGAACCTCGTCGATCTCCGCGCCCGCGAGCCCGGCCATCGCCTCGTCGGAGATCAGGAGCTTGGGCCGCGCGGCCATGGCGCGCGCCAGTTCCATCTTGCGCAGCTCGACCTGGCTGAGCTGACCCGAGGAGACGCGCGCCTTGTCGGCCAGCCCGATCTTCTCGAGGATCGCCATCACCTCGGCGGTGGCCTGGTCGCCCGACAGGCCGTGGCTCTCCACGCCGAAATCGATCGCCACCAGCAGGTTCTCCAGCACCGTCATGGTGCGGAAGGGCCGCGGCACCTGGAAGGAGCGGGCGATGCCGCGACGCGTGCGCTTGTAGGCCGGCAGCCGCGTGACGTCGTGTCCGTCGAACACGATCGAGCCGCCGTCGCTCGTGAGCGCACCGGAGATGCAGTTGATCAGCGTCGTCTTGCCAGAGCCGTTGGGCCCGATCAGGCCGAAACGCTCGCCCGGCCTGATGTCGACGCTGATGTCCTGCAGGGCCGTGAAGCCGCCGAAGCGCTTGGAGACCTTGTCGACGCGGAGCAGGGCGGCGCTCATGGCGAGCCCTTTCCGACGCGGCGCCATAGCCGGCGCACCAGGCCGATGATGCCTTCGGGGGCCGCGACCACGAACAGCACCAGCATGAGACCCAGCACCAGCACGTTGATCTCGGAGGAGATCGTCACCGTCAGGAGCTGTTGCGTGCTGCCGAGCAGGATCGCGCCCAGCACCGGGCCGATCCAGTGCGAGGTGCCGCCGATCAGCGACATGGCGAGTGCGGAGACCGAATAGTTGAGATTGAAGGCCGAGACCGGGTCGGCGAACTGCAGGTACATGGCCGAGGGCGCGCCGGCCGCGCACATCAGCGCGCCGGAGATCGCGCAGGCCACCAGCTTGAGGTTGAGGGTCGGCACGCCGCAGGATTCGGCCGCGACCTCGTCGTCGCGCACGGCCCGCAGCCCACGGCCGAGCTTGGAATCCTGGACGTAGCGCGCCAGCGCCACGGCGATCACGACCAGGATCGCCAGCACGACGAACAGCATCTTGATGTAGGAGTCGAAGGGCGGTGTCACGGGCGGCCGCAGCATCTGCACGCCGGTCGCGCCGCCCACGAACTTCCAGTTGATGATCAGCGTCTCGGCGATGATCGTGATGGCCACCGTGGCGATCGAGAAGAAGATGCCGCGCAGGCGCAGCGTCAGCAGGCCGATACCGAGGCCCATGGCGGCGCCGACCACGGCCGCGACGCCGATCTGGACGAGAAGAGGGGCGCTGAAGGCCTTCAGGAGAAAGATGGCGGTGTAGACGCCGATGCCGAAGAAGGCGCTGGTGCCGAAGTTCACGTAGCCCGCATAGCCGCCAAGGATGTTCCAGGCGGTCGCCAGCACGATGAACTGCAGGATCACGAAGCCCGCGAAGAAGACGTACTCGTTGCGCACGACGAGTGCGAGCGCCACCGCAAGGGCGATGAACAGTGCGGCCCCGATCCAGAACCAGACGCCGCGGCCCGTCATCTTCCGAACAGGCCCTGCGGGCGGATGCCCAGCACCAGCAGGAGGAGCGTGAAGGAGATGGCGGGCGCCCACGAGGCGCCGAACATGGTGAGCACGATGGTCTCGGCGACTCCCAGAATGATGCCGGCGACCAGCGTGCCCGACATGCTGCCGAGGCCCGCCATCACGACCACGCAGAAGGTGCGGCCGATATAGGCCCGGTCGAGGGTCGGCTCGACTGGCTGCACGATGATCAGCAGCGCTCCTGCGAGCGCCACGACGGCGGTGGCGATGCCGAAGGCCCACTGCTTGATCGCCACCGGATTTGCGCCCATCAGGCGGAGCGCCGCCTCGTCCTGCGCCACGGCGCGGATCGCACGACCGAGGAAAGTCTTGGAAAGATAGAGGGTGAGCGCCAGCGAGAGCAGGATGGCCACGACGAAGGCCGCGACCATGCGCATGGGGATGCGCACCTCCAGGATCTCGATGCTTTTGCCGATATAGAAGGCCTGGACCGTGCGCTGGTCCACGCCGAAGCGCATGATGATCACGACCTCGATGATGAAGGCGATGCCGAAGAAGAACGCCAGCCCGCGCACGCCGGCGTCGCTGCCGCGCTTCTCGAAGGTCTCGTGATAGGTGCGGTAGAGCATGACGCCGAGCAAGAAAAAGGCCGGCATCATGATGAAGCCGGCCACGATCGGATCGATGTCGAAGTCGCCCAGCAGCCAGGCGCCGTACGAGGCCAGCACCAGAAGCGCCGGATGGGCGACGTTCGGCACATCGAGCAGGCCGAACGAGATCGACAGCCCGATGCTCACCGCGGCGTAGAAGCAGCCGACCATGACGCCCAGCACGACGGCGTCGAGAAGCAACTCCAGCGAGAACACCGTCGTGCCGCGTTGAGCGCTGCTACTTCCGCGCCTTGTCGAACGGCGCCACGAGCTCGCCGGTCTTCCACTTCTCGGGGAACAGGATGATCTGCTTGCCCGGGTTGCGGAACTGCTCGACGTTCTTGTCGACGACGCCACGGAACTGCGCCATCAGCGTCGCGGATTCCTTGCGCTCGCCGTCCGGTCCGAAGGCGATCGGCCCGACGATCGTCGCCATCTCGTTGCTGCGCAGGAAGTCGGCCATCTTCTTCTGGTCGAGCGACTTGGCGGAGTTGGCCGCCTGCTCGACCATCTGGCCCATCGCGTAGCCGAACGGCGCGAGGTAGTAACCCAGCGGATCGACCTTCGCCTCGACGGCACGCTTCTGATATTTGGCGAAGAACTCTTTGGTGCCGGCGAACTCCATCGACTTCTCGGGCAGCCAGGAGTTGTAGTTCACCACGCCGTTGAGCAGCGAGCCCATCGATTCCATCACGGCCGCGAACTGCAGGCCGACCATGCCGCCGCCGAACAGCTTCACGCTGTCGCCGATGCCGATCTCGTTGATCGCCCGCAGCAGGCCCACCGAGTCCGGCGGATAGGAGCAGACGAACACCATATCGGCCCGAGCGGCGCGGATCGCCCGGACCATGGCGGAGAACTCGACGGTCGCCGGCGGGTAGCTTTGCTCGTAGACGACCTTGACACCCTTCTCGTTCGCCACGTCCTTGGCGATCTTCATCAGGTTCTGGGCGAACTCCTGGTCGGCGCCGATCAGCGCCATGGTCTTGGCGCCAGACTTCATGCCGAGATCGATGAAGCCGCGCGCCCATGAATCCGCAGGACCCCAGGGCGCGTTGTTGAACCACTTGTCGTGCTTGACGGTGCGGTTCACCTGGAAGGAGAAGTTGCCCATCAGCAGCAGGTCGCGTTGCTTGACCAGCGGCATGATCGGCGCCGTCGGCACGGTGGCGTAGGGCGCGAACAGCAGATCGACCTTGTCGACGTCGAGCAGCTTGGAATAGATCGCGGGCGTCTCGGCTGCGCTCGACTTGTCATCGTAGACGATCAGCTCGACCTTGCGGCCGAGCAGGCCGCCCTTCTCGTTGATGTCGTCGCGCCAGACCTCGATGCCGATCAGCGCCGACTTGCCGCCGGCGGCCAGACCGCCGGTCAGCGGCATGCTCATGCCGATCTTGATGGGTCCCTGCTGCGCCATCGCCGGCAGCGCCGCGCCGGTTGCGAGAGCACCCGCGATGATCGTACGCCTGCCAATACGTGCTGAATTCATTGCCCGTCTCCTCAGCGTTTCCCCGGTGTCTTCTCTTTATCTGGGCGAAGCATAGGTCCAGCATGGCGCGGGCTCAACCCGATCCAAGGGGCCGATCGAAGGGGCGGGACATGCGATTCGGACTGTTCGGCGGCGTGAAGACCGAGCGGAGCGGCGGCATCGAGGACAGCCAGGGCTACGACGGCTTCATCGAGTACGTGGTCGAGGCCGACCGGTTGGGCTTCCACCAGCTCTTCATGGTCGAGCACCATTTCACCGGGCACGGCCAGGTTTCGGCCTCCATGACGGTGCTGGCCTACCTGGCCGCCAAGACCCGGCATATCCGCCTCGGCACGGCGGTGGTGGTGCTGCCGTGGCACAATCCAGTGCTG
Organism: Reyranella sp.; assembly: GCA_004296815.1. GTDB lineage: Bacteria > Pseudomonadota > Alphaproteobacteria > Reyranellales > Reyranellaceae > Reyranella. The sequence continues at coordinate 5,524 of SCVT01000512.1, forward strand.
GTCGCCGAGCAGGTGGCCACGCTCGACCTGCTGAGCGGCGGCCGCGTTGATTTCGGCGTCGGCAAGGGCTATCGGCAGTCCGAGTTCGACGGCTTCTGCATTCCCATGGCCGAAGCGACGGAGCGGTTCGACGAGGCGCTCGAAATCATCCGTAAGGCGTGGACCGAGAAAGGGCGGTTCAGTCACCACGGCAGGCGCTGGCACTATGAGAACGTCGTGGTCGAGCCGGCGCCGCTACAACGGCCGCACCCGCCGCTCTGGATGGCGGCCGGCAGCAGGGACAGCATCCGCCGCGCCGCGCGCGAGGGCTACAACCTGCTGCTCGACCAGCTCGCGCAGATCGACCAGATCGGCGAGCGAATCGCCCTGTTCCGCGAGGAGTGCGGGCAGGTGGGCCGTACCTACGATCCGGCGATGGTGGCGACGGCCCGTCCCTTGCAGATGATCCACCACGAGAGCGAACGCGCCCAGGCCTACGAGACACGACGGCGGGTGCTCGGCGTGATCGGCGACCTGGCGCGGGACAAGCTTCCGCAGCGGGTCGAGGACGACACCGCCGCGTTGCTCGGCATGCCCCATGAGGTGACCGCCCGGCTGAAGGAACTCGAGAAGGTCGGTGCGACCAACATTTTGCTGATCGATCCGCACGCCTCGCTGGGCAACCTGCGTGCCTTCGCCCGCGAGGTCATGCCGGCGTTCGTGCC
>SCVT01000056.1 GCA_004296815.1 Reyranella sp.
GATCAGCCCCCTTCGTCCCCACTGTCCACCTGCGGGGCGGCTCGGCCATTCGCCGACCGCTGATCGTGCTGGCGGTCTGCGCCGTGGCGGTCATCGCCTACCTGGCACGCGACTTCCTCATCCCGACCGCGGCCGCGCTGGTCCTGGCTCTGATCCTGACTCCCGTCGCCAAGGCCTTCGAACGTGCGCGGCTGCCGCCGACGGCGGCCGCAGGCGTTTCGGTCTCGCTGCTGGCCGTCATCGTCGCCGGCGTGCTCGTCGTCTCGGCGCCGGCCATCTCGACCTGGGCGCAGCAGGCGCCCTACCTCGCCTATACGCTGGAGCGCAAGCTCGAGGGCCTGCGCGAGTCTCTCGCGGTGGTGAAGCGGTTCACCGATCGCGTCGAGCAGGCAACTACCGGCGCGCCGGCGACGCCCGGATCCACCAGTGCGGAGAAGCCCCCCGAGAAGGTCGTGGTGCGCGACAGGTCACTGCTGGGCGAAATCGCCAGCACCACGCCAGCCCTGCTGCTGCAGATCGGCTACGCGGTCGTGCTGGCCTTCATGCTGCTCGCCCATCGCAACGACCACCGCCGCCAGATCCTGCGGGTGCCGCTCAACTTCCACACGCGCGTGCGCCTGGCGCGGATCATGCGCGACATCAACGGCCGTGTCGGCAGCTATCTCTTCGCGCTGGTCGTCATCTATTCGGTGGTGGCCGTCATCTGCACCGTCGTGCTCGCCTTGCTGGGCTTCCCCAACCCGTTGCTGTGGGGTGTGCTGATGGGGCTCGCCTCTTTCGTGCCCTTTATCGGTCCGCCGGTCGCGATCGGCCTGGTCGCGCTCGTGGCGCTGATTACCTACGAGGACTGGTGGTTGATGCTGGCCGCTCCACTGGCGCTCGCGGCTATCCATGTCGTGGAATCGCAGTTCATAACGCCGATCTTCGTCAGCCGTCGCTGCGCGCTGAACACGGTGGCGGTGTTTGCCGGTGTCGCCCTGCTGGGATGGATGTGGGGTGCCGTGGGCGCCATCGTGGCGGTGCCGCTGCTTATCCTGGCGAGCACCGTCGCGGCGCACCTGCCGTCCCTGCGCTGGCTGGAGGTCATGCTGTCGGAGGACCGGCCCGTCAGCGAGCGCCTGGCCGTGAAGCCGCCGCTCGCCTCGGTGACTCCGCTTCAGATTCGGCGGCGGCGCGTCGCGACGAAGTAGGAGCCGCCAAGCAGGGCCCAGAAGCCGCCGACGATGGCGGAGGCTGCGGCCGGGTCGAGATGACGCTCGATCAGGGCGAAGGCGGAGAAAGACAGGAAGATCGCGCCAACGACGATCGCCAGGGCGGCGGCGAGCGTGAGTGCAGCGCGCGTCATGGCCTCGTGGGCTGCGACGCGCAACGAACGGGCCGCGGCAGCGGAAGCCGCGACCCGGAGCAGGGGGCCGATCATGGATGGTCTCGTTCGGGCAGGAGCAGGCTTTGCCGGACGCCTATTGGCGACGACAAAGCCAGCCTGCGAGGAAGCCGATTCCGACGACGGCGGCGAGGGTCGTGAGCGGCCGCGATTCGGCCGTTTCCACGAGCTTGTCGGTCGCCTTGTTCCTGAGGTCGATCGTGTCGTTGGCGATCGCCTTGGCGGTGTCGCCGTACTTGGCGATCAGCTCACGCGCCGAGCGTAGCGTCTCCTCGAGCGCTTCCTCGCCGCGGGCCACGATCGAGTGGCCTGTGCCGTTGACCGAATCGGTCAGCTCCTCGAGCTGGGCCTTGAGCAGGGCGATCTCCTTGGCGAGATCCTTGCCGTTGTGGCTGGCGGCACGCATGGCGGGTCCTCCGACTGCTGGGAAATGGGGCGTCTCGTTGACGAAACGCTCACATCTCCGGGAGGTTGCAGTCTTTGGGCCGTCGATCAGCCGTCCCAGACATTCTGGGGCATCGGCAGACGTGCGAAATCCGCATCGCCGAGCGGTCGGGAATGTCCGATGCCTTCGCGTTCCAGCAGCATCATCCACTGCCGCACGTGCTGACCCGAATGCCAGGTTGTGCGTTCGAGCAGTTCGTGCAGGCTCTGCGGCCCGTAGTAGGTCGAGAGCGTGCGTGTCGCTGCCGTGTCGCCGCCCTGCCACCAGTTCCGGAAACGCCGCTGGATTTCAGTGCCGTAGCTGACGATGGAGGCGATGTCGGCATCCTCGGCGGGCTCCTCGCGGAACATGGCCTGCACCAGCGTGGTGCCCTGCTCGGCGTCGAGGAACGCCTGGACCACGCGAAAGAGGTGGAAGGCGAGCGAGCGGTAGCTGCGCGGCCGCCCCGGCACATGGACGTGCAGGCGTTCCGCCGGCATCAGCGGCAACAGCGCCAGCGCCGACGTCATGAACTTGTCGAGGCGACCGTAGAGTTCGGTCGGGGACAGCGCGGGCCCGGACTTCTCATCGAGGCCGAGGAACTCGACGATCTGCTTGGTACTCTGGCCGAATGTGTACGCAGTCCCGCGCGACAGCACCGGCACTGAACGCAAACCGAGCGCCTGCAGCTCGGCGAAGCCGGCCGGGTCTTCAAGAACATTCACGGAGATGAAGTCGATCCCACGGACCGATAGAAACTCTTTGAGTCTCAGACAGCTCGTTCAACCAGGCTGCCAGAAGACCTTCAACGGCTCGGACATGGCGTTTCCTCCAAGGCAGTCATTTGGCTGGCCGTATGCCCAGCATGTCAAGCAGCCCCTTCCAGCGCTCGAGGTCGACGGCGAGGCGGACGGCAGCCTCGTCGGGCTTGGTCGTATCCACGACGACACCGAGCTGCGTGAGCTGACCCGAGACCTCGGATGATTCCACGACGTCGCTCAGATCGCGATTCCAGGCGGCGACGAGGCGGGGAGGGAGACCGGCCGGCGCGAACAATCCGTACCAGTCGCTGACTTGCAGCTCGGGGTGACCGAGTTCGACGATGGTCGGCACGTCGGGCAGCATGGCGCTGCGCTTGGCGCCCGTGGTCACGAGCAGCCGCACACGGCCGCCGCGCTGGTGATGAAGGAGGGACGCGATGCTGGCGCAGCCAGCCGGAACCCTGCCCTCAGCGATGTCGTTGGCCAGCGGACCGGCGCCGCGGTAAGCCACGGGTTCGAGCTCCAGCCCGTGCTGCCGACCGAGCAACTGCGGGAAGTAGGTCGAGAAGGTATCCGGCGCCGCCGTGCCGAAGCGCCGCCGCTCGGGTGGCCCAGCCTTCACCCATTGCACGTACTCAGCGAAGCTCGCGACGCCGATCTTGGGCGAAGCACCGAACACGGTCTCGTAGGTGCCGACCATGCCGAGCGGTGCGAGATCTGTTTGCGGGTCGAACGGAAATGTCGCGGGCGAAATCAATCGGCCGATCAGGGTCGTGCTGGCGACCAGACCGACGATCGAGCCGTCGGGCGCTGCCTTCGCCAGCATCTCACCCATCGCCGCGCCGGATCCACCGGGCCGGTTCTCGACAGTGACCGAGCGGCCGATGCGTCTCTGCAGGCCGGGGCCGATCGCGCGGGCCACCGAGTCCGAACCGCCGCCGGCGGGAAAGCCGACCAGGATGCGGAGTGCACGATCGGGCAGTCGGGGCTGCGCAACGGCATGCGACGAAAGCAACGACAGTGCTCCGGCAAGCACGGTGCGACGCGGTGCGGACATTTGAGAAAGGCGGCGGTCGGACAGCGAGGTCTATTGCTTTCTGTGACAGACGACGCAGATCTTGTTGCCGTCGGGATCGCGCACATAGGCGCCATAGTAGTTGGGATGATAGTGCGTGCGGAGGCCCGGCGCACCTTCGTCCTTGCCGCCTGCCGCCATCGCCGCGGCATGGGCGGCATCGACGGTGCCGCGGTCGGCGGCCTCCAGTCCGACGGTGATGCCGTTGCCGACGGTCGCTGCGTTCTTGTCGAGCGGGCTCAGCACCCAGAGCTGGGGCCGGCCGCCGGCCGGACCGTAGCCGACGGCATTGGGATAGTCCGCGTGGCGCACGAGGCCGAGCGGCTTCAGCAGCCCGTCGTAGAAGGGCTTGGCCTTGCCGAGATCGTTGCTGCCGATCGTCACGTGGCTGAACATGCGTCGCCTCTCCTCAGTTCACCGGCTTCATCCCGAGCGCCTCGAGCGAGGCCTGCCACTTCTTCATGTGAGCCGCAAGGCGCTCCGCACAGGCGGCGGGTGTCGAGGTCTCGACATCGAGCCCGAGCTGACCCAGCTGGTCCTTGATCTCCCTGCTCTCGAGAACGGCGACGAGCGCGCGGTTCCAGGCGTCGACCGTCGGCTCTGGTGTCCCTGCGCGGGCGTAGAAGCCGTACCACTCCTCCATCGTCAGGCCTGGATAGCCTGCCTCGGCGGCTGTCGGCAGGTCCGGCGCGATGGCGACGCGCTTCGAGCCGGAGGTCGCGAGGATGCGGATGCGGTTGGCGCGATGGGCCACCAGGAACGACGTCAGGCCGGCGACGCCCGCCGGCACCTTGCCGTCGGCCATGTCGTTGATCAGCGCCGAGGTGCCGCGAAACGGCACACCCTCCAGGCGAACGCCGAACTCGCGACTGAACAGGCCTACATAGAATTTGAGCGAGGCATCCGATGCCGTCGCACCCAACCGGTTGCGGCCGGGTTCTCCGGCCTTCAGCCACTGCACGTAGTCGGCGACGGTCGTGATGCCGAGTGACGTCGGCACCGCGAGCCCGTCGATGAACGTACCGGCGGTCGTGATGGGCGCGAGGTCGGTCGCCGGATCGAACGGGTAGGCGGGGGTGAAAAGCTTGGCGACCATGGACGGCGTGGGCATGAACGCGACCATGCTTCCGTCAGGGGCGCCGAACTTCAGCGCCTCGCCCGCGGCTGCGCCGGTGCCGCCGGGGCGATTCTCGACCGTGACCCGGCGGCCGGTCCGGCGCTCCAAGGCGGTCGCGATCAATCGCGCCATGCCATCCGAACCGCCACCCGCGCTGAAGCCGACGACGATGCGCAGGGTTCGGTCAGGCAACTCGGTTTGTCCACGCGCGACCGTCGGTACAGTCGCCAACGCACCAATCGCGAGGATCGATCTTCGGTGGAGAGATCGTGGTGCGCCCATCCGCTCAGGATGAACGACGCGCCGGCCGAGGCAAGCCGAAATGATCGCGCAAGGTGGAGCCTTCATAAGCGGTGCGGAAAAGGCCGCGCCTCTGGAGGACCGGCACGACCTCGGCGACAAACAGGTCGAGCATGATGGGCAACAGCGGTGGCATCAGGTTGAAGCCGTCGGCGGCACCATCGTCGAACCAGTCTTCGATCAGATCGGCGATCTGCTCGGGGGTGCCGGCGGTGGTGTAGTGGCCGCGGGCGCCAGCGAGATAGGCGAGCAGCTGGCGCAATGTGAATTTTTCGCGACGGACCAGGCCAACGATCACCTCGGTGCGACTGCGAGCGGCTTGCACGGTCCCAGGGTCGGGGAAGTCCTCGGCAGCGAGCGGCTTGTCGAGCGGCAGGTGTGAGAAGTCGTGGCCGCCGAAGCGACCGGAGAGGCGCTTGCGGCCGACCTCGGGATCGGTGAGGTCGTTCAGCTCCTTGGCGAGGCGCTTCGCCTCGGTCTCGGTCGATGCGATCACCGGGCTGAGGCCCGGCAGGATCAGCACCTGTTCGGACGGCCGACCTTCTGCAGCGGCCAGCGCCTTGAGGTCGGCATAGAACGCCTGCGCCGTCCTCTTTTCCATCTGCGCCGTGAAGACCGCTTCGGCATGGCGTGCGGCGAAGCGGCGGCCGGTGTCGGACGAGCCCGCTTGGACGAACACGGGACGGCCCTGGGGGCCGCGCGGCATGTTGAGCGGGCCGGCCACCTTGTAGAACTTGCCGGCGTGGTCGATCGGCCGGATGCGCTCGGCGCGCGCATAGTCGCCGCTCGCGCGATCGTCGAGCACGGCATCGTCTGCCCAGCTGTCCCACAGTGCCTTCACGACCTGGACGAACTCCTCGCCGCGTTCGTAGCGCTCATCATGGCTCACAAGGCTTTCGCCACCGTAGTTGCGCGCCGCCGCGGCGAGCCATGAGGTCACAATGTTCCAGCCGACTCGGCCGCCGCTGATATGGTCGAGCGAACCGAACTGGCGCGCGAGGTTGAAGGGCTCGGAATAGGTCGTCGAGGCCGTGGCGATCAGGCCGATGCGGCTGGTCGAGCCGGCGATCGCGCCGAGAGCCGTGATGGGCTCCAGCCACGTGCTGGCGGCGTGTGCGACCGTGTCCATCAGCGCCAGCGTGTCGGCGAGGAAGATCGAGTCGAAGAGGCCGGCCTCGGCGCGGCGCGCGAGGTCGCGGAAATATTCGATGTCGGTCAGCGCGAGGGGCGAGGAGTCCGGGTGCCGCCACGACGCCTCGTGGTGGCCCCGGCTCTGGATGAAGAGATTGAGATGGAGCTGCCGCTTCATCCCCTCACTGTGCAGCGGGCGCGTACACCGCGGCAAGCTGGCGCGACACCAGGCGGGCGTAAAGTCCGCCGCGCGCAACCAGCGAGGCATGCGTGCCGCTTTCCGCCACGCGGCCTTCGTCCAATACGACGATGATATCCGCGTCGCGCACGGTCGAGAGCCGATGGGCGATCACGATGGTAGTGCGATCGGCCTTGAGCACGTCGAGCGCGCGGCGGACCGCTTGCTCGTTCACCGCATCGAGGTGCGACGTCGCCTCGTCGAGGATCAGGATCGGCGCGTCCTTGAGGAAGGCGCGGGCGATGGCGACGCGCTGGCGCTGGCCGCCGCTCAGGCTCGTACCGCGCTCGCCGACGGGCGAGTCGAGACCCTCGGGCAGGGCAGCGACCAGCTCGCCCAGCGACGCATGCTCGATGGCGGCGAGCAGTTCAGCTTCCGAGGCGTCGGGCCGGGCGATCAGGATGTTGGCACGCAGCGTATCGTTGAAGAGATACGTGTCCTGCGCCACCAGGGCGACGAGGCTGCGCAATGCATCGAGCTTGTAGTCGCGGAGATCGTGGCCGTTCAGCAGGATGCGGCCGGAATCGGGATCCCAGAAGCGCATCAGGAGCTGGGCGGTTGTCGTCTTGCCCGCGCCCGACGTGCCGACCAGCGCCACCGTCTTGCCGGCAGGGATGTCGAAGGTGACATCGGCCAGCGCGCGACGGGTCTGGCCCGGGTAGGTGAAGCTTACCTTGTCTAGAGAGAGCGCTGCCGCACCTCTGGTTGCCGGGACACCCCGGCCGTCGACCACGGGGATCGGCTCGTTGGCCAAGGCATAGACGCGTCGCGTGGCGCCGAGCGTGTCGGCGAGCTGCCGGCCGATCTGCGCGATCTCGGAAACCGGCAGGAAGGCCGACATGGCGAGGATGGTCATCAGCGGCAGCAGGCCGGGGTCGAGTGTGCCCTTGGAGGCGAGGACTGCGCCGACGACCACGACCGCAAGACCACCCAGCCCCGTCAGCACTTCGAGGATGGCGTGCTGCATGGTCAGTTCGCTGAAGAAGGGCAGGCGCAGCGAGATATGACGCTGCGACAGCTCGTCCAGCCGGTCGCCGCGCGGGCGCTCCTGCTGGTTGGCGACGATCTCGCCCAGGCCCTGCACGGAGTCGACCGCGAAGGCGCCGAGTTCGCCGGCCGCCTCGCGCGCCTGGCTGCCCAACCGATCGACACGCTTGCGCATCAGGAACGGGCTGAGGCCGACGGCGAGCAGGAACGGCACCAGCGTGAGGGCGAGCCATCCGCTTTCCGCGCCAAGGGCAATGACGACCGCGGCGGGCACGAGGACCGCCACGAAGGCCGGGGCCACCGTGTGGGCAAAGAAGTACTCGACCAGCTCGATGTCGTGGGTGGCCAGCGCCATCAGGTCGCCGGTGCGGCGGCGCGTGAGATAGGCAGGCGCCAGCGCGTCGAGCTTGCGGAAGGCGTCGATGCGCATCTCCGCCAGCAGGCGGAAGGCCATGTCGTGCGCCAGCCAGGATTCGAACCAGTGCAGGATGCCCGAGAGCGGCGCCAGGATCGCGAGCGCGATGGCGAGGTTACCGTAGGGCTGGCCGTTCTTGAGCGCGAGGACGATCAGGGCGGAGAGCACGCCGATGCCGATGAAGGCCATCACGCGACCCACGCCCAGCATGAAGGTGGCCGTGAGCTTGCCCTTCCACGGCATGATCACCTTCATCAGCGCCATCACGACCTGATACCAGGTGAGACCCTCGGCCTTGATGATGCCTTCGGTGATGGGCTTCACCGCACCGCCCGGCGTGCTGGCGACGGTCTCGGCGCGCTGCGGGGTATCGAGCGCCGCGATGGTCGCACCGGCCTGCTGCTCGCGCGCCTGTTCGGCCATCAACCGGGCGTAGACGCCGCCCTGGCTCATGAGTGGGG
>SCVT01000513.1 GCA_004296815.1 Reyranella sp.
CCGATGCACACTTTCCGATCCTTTGCCGACTGATCGACAAGCCTGAATTCGCGACCGATCCGCGGTTTGTCACGGTGCAGGATCGCCGGGCCAACCAGGACGTGCTCATCGCCACCGTTTCGGACTTTACGCGCCAGCGCACCAAGCAGGATCTGCTGAAGCATTTCGGCGGCAAGGTCCCCTTCTCACCCGTCTACAACGTGCGCGACATCGTGGCCGACCCGCACTTCAAGGCGCGCGAGATGCTGCCCTGGGTCCCCCATCCCGGCCTCGACCACGAGGTCCAGATCGCCGGCGTCGCCGTGAAGATGACCGAGACCCCGGGCAAGGTGCGCCATCGTGCGCCGTTGCTGGGGGAGCATACGGACCAGTATTTGCAAGGTATCGGCTGCAGCCCAGCGGATATCGCACGCCTGCGCGCCGGCAAGATCGTTGCCTAGGAGAAGACCATGACCGAACGCCCTCCCCGTCGCCCCCGCCGCGTCCAGCTTTCGACGCCCGGCTCCAGCGAGAAGATGATCCAGAAGGCGTCGGAGTCGAAGGCTGACCACGTCTTCCTCGACCTAGAGGACGCCGTCGCCCCCAGCCAGAAGCGCGAGGCGCGCAAGAAGATCATCGAGGGCCTGAAGACGCTGAACTGGAAGGGCAAGACGCGCTGCGTGCGCATCAACGACCTGACCACCGAGTACGCCTTCGAGGACATCATCGAGGTGGTCGAGGGTGCGGGCGAGCATCTCGACACGATCATGATGACCAAGGTGCTGACACCGGCCGACGTGCTGTTCGCCGACAAGCTGCTGCACCAGCTCGAGAAGAAGCTGAAGCTCAAGCGCCGCATCGGTCTCGAGGCGCTGATCGAGGAAGTCGAGGGCATGCAGAACGTCGACGCGATCGCCAAGTCGACGCCGCGCCTCGAATGCCTGGTGTTCGGCATGGGCGACTTCTCGGCCTCGATGGGCGTCACCAACAAGAACGTCGGCGAGACCGACGGCTATCCCGGGGACATCTGGCACTATGCACGCTTCCGCCTGATCATGGCCTGCCGCGCCGCCGGCATCGACCCGGTCGACGGTCCGTTCGCCGATTTCAAGAATCCCGACGCCTACCGCGAAGAGTGCAAGCGCTCGATGATCCTCGGCGCCGTGGGCAAGTGGGCCATCCATCCTTCGCAGATCGAGATCGCTCTCGACGTCTACTCGCCCAAGGCCGAGGACATCGCCCGCGCCCGCAAGCTCGAGAAGGCCTATGCCGAGGCGGAGGCAAAGGGCCTGGGTGCGATCAACGTCGACGGCATCATGGTCGACGTGGCCTCGATCCGTATCCTGCGCAACACGATCCTGAGCAAGGCCGACCTCTACGGCATGTAGAAACAGGTGGGCGCGAGCCGATCCATGGACAGCTCGCGCCCGACCCTGCGCACCGCCCTCGTGCCCATCGGCGCCATGCTGGGCGCCCAGATGCTGGTGTCGCTCGCCGTGCTGTCGCTCGGCGTGCTCATGCCGGCGGTGGCCCGCGACCTCGCCATCGACCCCAAGCTGGTCGGTGCCTTCACGGCCATCATCTACGCCGTCGCTTCGTTCGTGGCCCTTGCGAGCGCCGGGCCGATCTCGCGGCTGGGCGCGGTCCGGGTCTGCCAGCTCGCGATGCTCGCCGCGGCGGCGGGTCTCGCGATCAACGCCGCCGCGTCCGTCATCGCCGTGATCATCGCCGTCGCCCTGATCGGCGTGGCGCAGGGGCCGATCAACCCCGCCTCCGCCCACATCCTCAGCCAGCGCGTGCCGCGCGACTGGTTCAGCCTCGTCTTCTCCGTGAAGCAGACCGGCGTGCCCCTGGGCTTCGCGACCGCCGGTGTGTTGCTGCCGCTGCTGCTGCCGACGCTGGGCTGGCGTGGCGCGTCCCTGTTCGCTGCCGGCATGCTGCTGGTCGGTGCGGTCGTGCTCGAACTGCTGCGCGCCCGGCTCGATGCTTCCGTCGCCCCGTCCGGCCCCTCGACCGGCATCTGGTCATCCATCGTCCATGTGATGCGCCACCCCGAGATGCGTGTGCTCGGCTGGTCGGCGCTGCTCTACGTCGTGGCGCAGCACACCTTCACGTTCTTCCTCGTGACGTATCTCTACGAGCATTGCCGGCTCAGCATTGCCGAAGCGGGCTTCCTGCTGTTCCTGGCGCAGATCGGTGGCACCGTGCAGCGCCTCATCCTCGGCGCGCTGGGCGACCGATTCCCGCGCATGATGCTGCTGGGCTGGACGGGCATCGGCATCGCGCTTGGCTCGATCGCGACGGGCCTGATCACACCGGGCACGCCTTACTGGCTGATCGGGCTCGTCGTCTTCGCCTACGGAACCGTCGTGATCAGCTGGAACGGCGTGTCGATCGCCGAGTTCGCGGCCCTTGCCCCTGCGGGCCAGGTGGCGGCCGTCGCCGCGGTGCAGACGGCCCTAGCCTTCTCCGGCGCCGTCATCGGCCCGCCGCTGTTCGGCCTGATCGCCGCCGTCGCCGACTACCGTACCGCCTTCTTCCTCGTCGCCGCGCTCGTGCTGGTGGCGGCGATCTGGCAGATCTCGACCTCGGCCCGGCTTCGCAGAGCCTAGGGCTCCTTCATCCCGGCCTTGTCGACGATCTCCTTCCACTTCTTCGTCTCGCTAGCCTGGAAGGCCGCGAGATCCTCGGGAGAGCCGGTGAAGGACGTGCCGTGGTTCACCTTGAGGAGATTGAGGTAAGGCGTCGACTTGATCGCCTGCCGCACCAGCGCATTCAATTTGTCGACGATCGGCTTCGGTGTGCCGGCCGGCGCATACAGGGCCGTCCACGCCCACATCTCGAAGCCGGGAACGCCGCTTTCGCCGACGGTCGCGAACTGATCGAGTCCCGGTATCCGCTGCTTGCTGGTCACGGCGAGCCCCCGGGCGCGCCCATCCAGCACCGGCGGCAGGCCGACCGTGAAGTCGGAGAAGATGATGTCGATACGGCCCCCCAGCAGGTCGCTGATCGCCTGCGGCTGCGACTTGTAGGGGACACCCAGCAAGTCGATCCCGGTCATGATTCGGAAAAGCTCCGCGCCGCCGCGGCTGGAACCGTTGCCGCTGCCGAAGCTCAGCTTGCCCGGCTGCGCTTTCGCCAGTGCGATGAATTCCTGGATCGTCTTGGCCGGCAGGTCGTTGCGTACCATCACGATCTGCGCGCCGAGCGTCAGGCCCGCGATCGGCGCGAAGCTCTTCACCGGATCGTAGGCCAGCGACTTGTAGACGTGCGGATTGAGCGCCTGCGTCGTCTGCGTCGTGAAGAAGAGCGTGTACCCGTCCGGCGGGGCGACCGAGGCCGCCTGCGCCGCGATCTGGCCTTCGGCGCCCGGCTTGTTCTCGATCACCACGCTCTGGCCCGTCTGCGCGGCAATGTCCGCCCCGATGATTCGTGCGACGGTGTCGGTCGCAGTTCCCGGCCCGAAAGCCGTGATGATCTTGATGGGCTTGCTGGGATAGTCCTGCGCGGCAACCGGCAGGGCGAAGACCAGGGCGATGAGGAAGACGAGGCGTTTCATGCCCCCGACCCTAGCACGGCGCTTTCCATTTGGTGACGGCATCACCAACTCGACACTGGCCCGGCCGGCGCATGGGGCCTATGTCAGGAGGAGCCACCCCGGAGGCCGCCGATGATCAAGGGTCTGCACCACAACGCCTACCGCTGCCGCGATTCGGAAGAGACGCGGAAGTTCTACGAAGACTTTCTCGGCCTGCCGCTGGTCCACACCTTGAAGATCGAGCCGACGATCACAGGGCGAAATACGGGCGCCGGCGTCCTTCACACCTTCTTCCAGCTCGACGATGGCTCCTGCCTCGCCTTCTTCGAGGCGCCGGACATGCCCTTCGAGTTCAGACAGCAGCACGATTTCGACCTGCACATCGCCCTCGAGGTCGCGCCCGAGGACCTCGACCGCATGTTCGCCAAGGGCAAGGCGGAGGGCCGCGAGGTGCGCGGCGTCTCCGACCACCATTTCATCCGCTCGATCTACTTCCGCGATCCCAACGGCTACGTGATCGAACTGTCGGCCAAGGTCGCGGGCCAGGAGAGCGCCATGGATCCGGCGAAGAATGGCGCCCGTGCCAAGCTTGACGACTGGCAGGCGAAGAAGCCCAACCCTGCGAAGGCCGCCTAGCCGAGATTGCGACGGTAGAGCGCGATCAGCCGCTCCCAGTGCCGCTCGGCGGCCGGCTTGTCGTAGCACCAGCGTTGCGGGAAGGCGAAGCCGTGGTGGACGCCCCGGTGGACCTCGAGTTCGCCCTTGGCCCCTGACTTGTCGAACAGCACCTTCAGCTGCTTGACCATGTCGGGCGGCGCGAGATCGTCGTGCTCGGCACAGGAGATGTAGAGCTCGGCCTTGCCCTTGCCGAGGGTTAGATGCGGGCTCTCGACGGCGTCGCTCACCAGCCAGGTCCCATAGAATGACGCGGCCGCGGCGATGCGTTCGGGATAGCGCGCCGCCGCCGCCAGCGAATACGGCCCGCTCATGCAGTAGCCATGGGTGCCGACCGGCCCCTTCTTCGACTCCTTCTGGCTGTCGGCGAAGGCGATCAGCGACGCCACGTCGTCCATCACCGGCGGGATGGTCATCTTGGTGCGGACCGCCCGCATGCGCTTGTGCTCGTCGCTGCCGTGGGTCAGCACATCGGCGCCATACTTCGTGTCCTTGCCGGCGCGGTAGTAGAGATTGGGCAGCATCACGTAGTAGCCGGCCGTGCCGAGGCGCCGCGCCATGTCGTAGAGCTCCTCCCGGATGCCCGGCGCATCCATCAGGAACAGGACCGGCGGGTACGGCCCGCCCCGTTCCGGATGGCAGACGAACGTTTCGATCGCGCCATCCCGGGTCGGGATGTCCAGTGTTTTCTCGATCATACGCTTGTTTCCTCCTGCTTGGCGGTCATGCCAGCACCTTGCTAGGCTTCACTCAACAACAAAGCCCATGGGAGTGAAACGATGACACGTAGCCTGCTGTGCTCGGCGGCGTTCTGCCTTGCAGCCTTCTCGCTGCCTGCGGCAGCACAGCTTTCCGACAACACCGTCAAGATCGGCGTCGCCACCGACCTGTCGAGCCTCTATGCCGACATCAACGGCCCGGGCGCCGTCAGCGCCGTGCAGATGGCGATCGAGGATTTCGGCGGGACTGTCCTCGGCCAGAAGATCGAGATGACCTCCGCCGACATCCAGAACAAGGCCGACGTCGCGGCGACCATCGCCGGGCGCTGGTACGATGCCGACAAGGTCGACGTCATCCTCGGCGCCGGCGCCTCGTCCTCCTCGATCGCCACGTCGGGCGTCGCCAATGCGAAGAAGAAGATCTACCTCGCGACCGACCCCGCCTCGTCCGATCTCACCGGCAAGCTGTGCAACCCCTACACGGTGCACTGGACCTACGACACCTTCGCCCTCGCGAACGGCACCGGCTCGGCCGTGGTCAAGGCGGGCGGCAAGACCTGGTTCTTCCTCACCGCCGACTACGCGTTCGGCTACGCCCTGGAACGCGACGTCTCCGATGTCGTGAAGAAGTCCGGCGGCACCGTGGTGGGTGGCGTCAAGGCGCCGATCAACACCAACGACTTCTCGTCGTTCCTGCTGCAGGCGCAGACCTCGAAGGCGCAGATCATCGGGCTCGCCAATGCCGGCGGCGATACGATCAACTCGATCAAGCAGGCGTCCGAGTTCGGCATCGTGAAGGGCGGCCAGAAGCTGGCCGGTCTCCTGGTGTTCATCTCCGACGTCCACTCGCTCACCCTCGCCCGCGCCCAGGGCCTCAGCCTTACCGAGGCCTTCTACTGGGACCTCAACGACAAGACCCGTGCATTCTCCAAGCGCTTCGCGGCGAAGAACAACGGCAAGATGCCGACCAGCGTGCAGGCCGGCTTCTATTCCGCCGCGCTCCAGTACCTGAACGCCGTCAAGGCCGCCGGCACCGACGACAGCGACAAGGTGATGGCCAAGCTCAAGGAGCTGAAGTGGGACGATCCGGTCTTCGGCCCGAGCTACATCCGCGCTGACGGCCGCAAGATGCACAGCATGTACCTGTTCGAGGTCAAGTCCCCGGCCGAGTCCAAGGGACCGTGGGACTACTACAAGCTGATCGCCACGATCCCCGGCGAAGAGGCTTTCCGTCCGCTCGCGCAGGGCGGCTGCCCGATGCTCGAGAAGAAGAACTGACAGAAGAACTGATTGGGGGGAATCCCGCCATGGCTGAGCAGTCGAACCTTTACGTCGGCGTCGCCGGCTATTTCGGGAAGCCCGACCATCCCGGGCGCGTCGGAGTCTTCCGGCGCCCCACCGCGGGCGGCGACTGGCAGCATGTGCTGGGCGCCGTCCAGGCCTTCACCGTCTTCGTCCACCCGAAGGATCCCGAGACGGTGTTCGCCGGAACCAACGACGGCGTGTGGCGCAGC
Source organism: Reyranella sp. (assembly GCA_004296815.1). Classification (GTDB taxonomy): domain Bacteria; phylum Pseudomonadota; class Alphaproteobacteria; order Reyranellales; family Reyranellaceae; genus Reyranella. The sequence continues at coordinate 6,426 of SCVT01000513.1, forward strand.
ACCGATCGCGGCGCCACGTTCCGTCGGACCAACTTCCCGGGCGAGAAGATCCAGATCTGGTCGTTCATGGTCGACTCGCGCGACCCGAACCGCATCTTCGCCGGCGCCTCGCCGATCGACGTCTATCGCAGCGACGACGGTGGCGCCTCGTGGCGGCGCCTGCCGTCTCCCAAGGTCGGCATCCACTGCAAGGGCCCGTTCGAATCGCGCGTGATGCGGCTGGTCCAGCATCCCAAGCGGCACGACGAGATCTACGCCGCGCTCGAGATCAACGGCGTCATGCGCAGCATCGACCTCGGCCAGACCTGGACCGACTGCGCCGCGGGCCTGATCAAGCTCGCCGAGCACGAGCACCTCAAGAGCAAGATCGTGAGCGACACGACGGCCGAGGGCATGCTCGACAACCACGCCGTGACCATCAATCCCGCCGATCCCGACGGTGTCTGGATCGCCGCCCGCATGGGCCTGTTCCGCAGCGGCGACCAGGGCCGCACCTGGAAGGACATGGAGGTCGGCCGCTTCTCGCCCACCACCTACGGCCGCGACATCCGCGTCTCGCCCGTGGAGCCCAACACGCTCTACTCCGCCCTCTCGGTTGCGGCGTCCAGCCATGACGGCGGCCTCTACCGCAGCGAGGACGGCGGCGAGAGCTGGAAGCGCTTCGACAAGGTCCAGGTCCACGGCACGATCATGTCGATCGGCCTGCACCCGACCGATGCCGGCCAGGTCTATCTCGGCGCCCGCTACGACGGTGAGGTGTTCGGCACGCGCGACGCGGGCAAGACCTGGCAGGCGATGCCGCTGCCCGGCGAGGTCCAGCACATCTACGCGCTGGCCTGCGGCTGAACGGCTTCGGATAGCTACTTCGTCTGCGCCGTGACGTCGTGCGGCGGCGGCGGTTCCTTCGGCTTGTCGATCGC
>SCVT01000514.1 GCA_004296815.1 Reyranella sp.
ATCGACAAGAAGGAAGCGGTGGCGCGCATCGTGCCTTCCTCGCTCGACCAGCTCCTGCATCCGACGCTCGACCCCAAGGCGCAGCGCAAGGTGATCGCCAAGGGCCTGCCGGCGTCGCCGGGCGCGGCGTCCGGCAAGGTCGTGTTCACCGCCGACGAGGCCGAGAAGCAGGCCCGTGCCGGCGAGAAGGTCATTCTGGTGCGCCGCGAGACCAGCCCCGAGGACATCCACGGCATGCATGCCGCGGAGGGCATCCTGACGTCGACCGGCGGCATGACCAGCCACGCTGCCGTGGTGGCGCGCGGCATGGGCAAGCCCTGCGTTGCGGGCGCCGGCGATGTGCGCATCGACGGCAAGGCCGGCACGCTATCGGTGCGCGGCACGGTAGTGCAGACCGGGGACCACATCACGCTCGACGGCAGCACCGGCGAGATCATGCTGGGCGTCGTGCCGACCGTTCAGCCGGAACTGAGCGGCGACTTTGCCGAGCTGATGGCCTGGGCCGACGAGTTCCGTACGCTCGGCATCCGCACGAACGCCGAGACTCCGACCGATGCCGCACAGGCCCGCAAGTTCGGTGCCGAGGGCATCGGCCTCTGCCGCACCGAGCACATGTTCTTCGAGGGCGACCGCATCGTGGCCGTTCGGCAGATGATCCTGGCCGACGATGAGAAGAGCCGCCGCGCTGCTCTCGCCAAGATCCAGCCGATGCAGCGCCAGGACTTCGTTGAGCTGTTCGAGATCATGGCGGGCCTGCCGGTCACGATCCGCCTGCTCGATCCGCCACTGCACGAGTTCCTGCCCAAGACGCAGGCAGACATGGATGTCGTCGCCAAGGATCTCGGCGTCGAGCCAGCCGAGATCGAGGCGCGCGCCCACAAGCTGCACGAATTCAACCCGATGCTCGGCCATCGTGGCGTCCGTCTCGGCATCTCCTACCCGGAGATCTACGAGATGCAGGCCCGCGCGATCTTCGAGGCCGTGGCAGAGGTCCAGAAGAAGGCGGGCAAGACAGTGGTCCCCGAGATCATGATCCCGCTGGTCGCGACCAAGAAGGAACTCGACCTGATGAAGGCCGTGGTCGATCAGGTTGCCGAAGAAGTGAGCCAGATGTCGGGCCAGAAGCTCGAATATCTGGTCGGCACCATGATCGAGCTGCCGCGCGCTGCGCTGCGCGCCGGCGATATCGCCCAGTCGGCCGAGTTCTTCTCCTTCGGCACCAACGACCTGACGCAGACGACGTTTGGACTGAGCCGCGACGACTCCGCCTCGTTCCTGGAGAAGTACCAGCAGCGCGGCATCCTGGAGCACGACCCGTTCGCCTCGCTCGACATCGAGGGGGTGGGCGAGCTGATCGAGATCGCTGCTGAGCGCGGCCGCAAGGCGCGCAGCAGCCTGAAGCTCGGCATCTGCGGCGAGCACGGCGGCGATCCGGCCTCGGTCTTCTTCTGCCACAAGGCCGGTCTCGACTACGTCTCCTGCTCGCCCTATCGCGTGCCGATCGCGCGGCTGGCGGCGGCGCAGGCGGCCCTGGGCGGCCCCCTCAAGACCGAATGACGCTGGCGGCGCTCCGCAAAGAGGGCAAGCGGGCGCTGGCCGACGCGCTGGCCGGACTGGAGCGCGATCCCCACGGCGAGACGGCACAGGCGCTGCTGGACGAGGCCTGGCGCGAGCCACGTGCACATGTGCTGGGCGTCACAGGCCCGCCCGGTGTGGGAAAATCATCGTTGTGCGCGGCGCTGGTTGCGGCCTGGCGCAGAGCCGGCAAGACGGTCGGCGTGATCGCCGTCGACCCGTCGTCACGCAGCAGCGGCGGCGCATTGCTCGGCGACCGCGTGCGCATCGTCCACGACAGTACCGACGAAGGCAGCTTCGTCCGCTCCATGGCGGCCCGCGACCGTCTGGGCGGGCTGGCCGACCAGACGCTCGTCGCCATGGTGCTGATGCGCGCGCTGTTTGACCGTGTGCTGATCGAGACGGTAGGCGTCGGGCAGTCCGAAACGGACGTCGCGGGTGTGGCCGACACCGTTGTTTTCTGCGTGCAGCCAGGCTCAGGCGATTCGCTGCAGTTCATGAAAGCGGGCATTGTCGAGATTCCGCACCTGATCGTCGTTACCAAGGCCGATATGGGCGCCGCCGCCGAGCGCGCCCGCGCCGACGTGGCGGGAGCCCTGTCTCTAGCGACGGCGGGCGAGGGTACTAGCTGGCCGGTCCGGGCGTTGGCCGTCTCCTCGCGCAGCGGCGCCGGGCTGGACGGGCTGATGGAGGCGTTGGAGGCGCATCGCGCGTACATGCTGGCCGATGGTCGACTGGCCGTGGCACGTCACCGCCAGAGCGAGAGCTGGGTGACTGAATCCTTGCGCGACCGCTTCGGTCGCGACGGCCTTGCGAGACTGGGCCGGTTGGGCTTCGATCTCGCCTTGGCGCCGGGCGCGCAGCCCTTCAAGCGGGTGCGCGAGCTGGGTGCCGCATTGGAGGTGCCGCGATGACCCATCCGACCGACGCAGGCTGCATCTTCTGCAAGATCGTTGTGGGCCAGATCCCTTGTTTCAAGCTGCTCGAGGACGAAGCGACGATCGCGTTCATGGACATCAACCCGGTCAATCCGGGCCATGCGTTGGCGGTGGCCAAAGGACATTGGCCTACGGTCGACGTGATTCCGGCCGATGTACTGAGTTCGGTGGCACGGACGGCGCAGAAGGTCGCCAAGGCCGTCGTGAAGGAACTGAAGCCGGTCGGCGTCAACCTGTTGCAGGCCAATGGCGAAGGGGCGGGGCAGAGCGTGCCGCACCTCCACATCCACGTCATGCCGCGCCGCGAGGGCGATGGCGTGGCGTTGAACTGGGGCTACAAGCCCGGCGACAAGGCCGAGATCGAGGCGATCTACAAGCGGCTGAAGGCTGCCCTTTAGGCCGCGTCCGCCGACGTGCGGTGCACGATCGGGCTGAACCACTCGCGCTCGTCCAGACGGAACTGCTCGCGGACGTAGTCGATCACCGTGCGGATGCGCGCGCCCTTGTTCGTTTCCTCATGGCTGACGAGCCAGATGTCGCGGACGATGTTGAGGTCGATCGGCGCCGGCCGCAGCGTTGTGGTCTTCGCGATGTAGTCGGGGAAGACCGAGATGCCGTAGCCGCCGCTGACCGCCTCCATCGCGGCGTAGGAGGAGTTGGTGCGCAGCACGATGCTGTGGCTGCGCTCGACGACCTCGCTCCACGGCTTCAGCGCCGGCAGGGCATGCAGGGTCGTGTGGTCGACGATCTGGTGGTCTCGCAGGTCCTCGAGCGACTGCGGCAGCCCGTACTGCTCGATGTAGTTCGGCGCTGCGAAGATCGACATGTTGACCTGCCCGACGCGCGCCGCGACGAGCTGGTTCGAGGTCGGACGGAAGAAGCGGATGGCGAGATCGGCCTGTCGCGTCGCAAGGTCGAGGACCTGATCGCCCACGATGACCTGGACGATGATGTCCGGATGCAGGGTGCGCAGCTTGCCGAGCCGCGGCACGAGCCAGTTGGCCGCGATACCCTCGGTTGCAGCGATGCGGACAATGCCGGCCATCTCGCGGTCGAGGCCGGCGAGGTGGCGCTCGATCGACGTCGCGTTCGACATCATCGATTCGGCCTGGACCAGAACGCCACGCGCGGCTGGCGTCACCTCCATGCCGTGGCGGTGGCGGTCGAACAATTTGGCACCCAGCCGGCGCTCCAGCGCCTGAATGCGACGACCGACGGTCGTCTGCTTGGTGTTCAATTGTGTAGCTGCAGCGCTAAAACTTCCGGTTTTTGCAACCGCAAGGAAGAAACGAACATCGTCCCAATCACCGAGAATATTGGGGACCTTGCTCTTGAGCGGGGGAGTCGTGACCATCGTAACAATCGATACAATAAGGTTGTCGGCCCGAAGTTTACTTGAATAGGGCCTCGTGGTTTACCTTACACCATTATAGGTGAATTGTCGTTTTCCGTCTCTTTTTAGGGCATTAGGCGGTTTTTTTCCACAAACCGCGCAAGTCAGCCCGGCACTTATCTAGTCCACGTATTCGTTAGTCAATCTATCGGTTGTGTATTCGGCGATTGACGCTTCGTAACGGGGCTGAGGGTGTTCTGTGGCCGTGATTGGCTCAGACGGTAGGACGACATCGCTGGCGAAGTTCTCCGGCATGGTCGGTCGTTATGTGCGCAGTCCGTCGACGCGCATGGCGGCGTTCGTCGGCCTTCTCCAGTACGTCTGCTACGGCTACGCGCATGGGAGCTGGACCAATCCCGCGCTGATCGGCGTCTGCCTGTTCATCGGCCTGTTCATCCCGACCTACTCGAACCTCAGCAACAAGGCCGAGCTCTGGGCCAACAACAAGACCGGCTTCGTCACCGGTGGCAGGCTGGGCCGGTTCCTCCCGCAGCTCGTGTTCAACCTGGCCGCGTTCTGGGTCATGACGCGGGGCGGAGCGCTCAATCAGGCCGGCCTGGCGTCGGTCGGCGGCTTCGCGTCGGCCGCGCTCGCCGTCACGCTGGCCTCGCAGGGCACTCAGTATCTCGGCGCCTTCCTGTTCCAGCGGGGCATCGGCGACGCGGTTCGCAACACGCAGGTCGGTGTGTCGGTGAACCTCGTGCTGGCGGCTTTCGGAACGGCCGGCCTGCCCTATGCCCGCGAAGCCTTCCTAATCGTCGGCTACGGCTTCGGCACCTTGCTGTTCGCCATCGGACTGCTCTCCGACCTGCGCTCGCAGATCGCGCCAAAGGGTGGCATCGGGCTCTACTTCGGAACCTTCAACCCGTTCCACAACACGCACCTCAAGATCGTGCGGCAGGCGATCGAGGATCGAGGGCTCGACAAGGTCATCATTCACCCGACCCTGATCCCCCGCGCCCATGCCGACGCCTTCCGCAAGGGCGAGATCCGCGTCGGTCGGCTGGAGAACGGCTTCCAGATCTACGAGAAGACCGAGAAGGCTGACGTCGCCGTCGACTACTTCCCGACGGGCACCAAGTTCCTGCCGCCGGAGACCCGGAAGGTGCTGATCGACCTCGCCCTCGCGGAAGCGGGCATGAGCGACAAGGTCGAGGTCCTG
>SCVT01000515.1 GCA_004296815.1 Reyranella sp.
GCTCTTCCGATCTTGGCCGCTGCGCTTCGTGCTGCCGCACGAGCCGCATCTGCGTCCACGCTGGATGCTGCGCATCGGCCTGTTCCTCTACGACCATCTCGACTGGCACATGACCCTGCCCAAGTCGATCGCGGTCGACCTGCCGACCTCGAAGTTCGGCAAGGGCCTCAAGTCCAGCTTCCAGAAAGGCTTCGTCTACTCCGATGCCTGGGTCGACGACGCCCGTCTGGTGATCACCAATCTCAAGTCGGCGCGGGAGATGGGCGCGAAGATCTACGCCAGGCACCGCTGCGTGTCGGCCAAGCGCAGCGCCGACGGCAAGCTCTGGGATATCGAGCTGGCGGGTCCGGGTGGCACGTCCGTCAAGTTGCAGGCGCGTGGCCTTGTGAATGCCGCGGGTCCCTGGGTGAAGCACTTCATCGACGAGCAGACCGACGTGAAGACGACCAAGCGCGTACGCCTGGTCAAGGGCAGCCACATCATTGTCCCCAAGCTGCACGACGGCGACCACGCCTTCATCCTGCAGAACCGCGACAACCGCATCGTGTTCGTGATCCCCTACGAGCGCGAGTTCTCCCTGATCGGCACCACCGACATCGCCGTCGACGACGGCGAGCATCCGGTCTGCACGCCCGAGGAGACCGCTTATCTTTGCGAGATCGCCAGCCACTACATGGCCAAACCGGTGCGGCCTGAGGATGTCGTGTGGACTTACTCCGGCGTGCGCCCGCTGTTCGACGACGGCGACGACAATCCATCCGAAGTGACGCGCGACTACCACCTCGAGGTCGACGGCGGCGCGGACAAGGCGCCGCTGCTTTCGGTATTCGGTGGCAAGATCACGACCTATCGCCGGCTGGCCGAGCACGCCCTGAAGGACCTCGCGCCCTGGTATCCGCAGATGGGCGCGGCGTGGACGGCCGAACGGGCGTTGATCGACGGCGAGCTTGCCGACGCACCGACCTTCGAGCAGGCGTTCGACCTGTTCGTGGCCGGCGCCGCGACGAACAAGCCTGCGCTGCCCAAGGAGCTCGTGCGCATTCTCGCCCGTCGCCACGGCACGGGGCTCGACGATCTGCTGGAGAACGTGAACACCGTGGCCGACCTCGGCCGTCACTTCGGCGGGAGCCTGTACGAGGCCGAGGTCCGCTACCTGGTGCGCGACGAATGGGCGGTCGACGCCGAGGACGTACTGTGGCGGCGCACCAAGGAAGGCCTTCATATGACCGCTGCAGAGCGTGAGACGTTCGCAGACTGGTTCGCCGCGCAGCGGCCGAACTTTACATAACTTCACCTCGTCGCCGGAATTGTCCGGTGGTCGCGGGCCTATGATCGGGTGTCCTTAACGTCACGGTGAGGTTCCCGATGTCCGTCCGTCCCCTCCTCCTCGGCGCGTCGACCGCCTTCGTCCTGGCAGCCGGTCTCGCCTTCAACAGCCCCGCCCGAGCCGCCGAGACCGATCTCGACGATCTCCTCGAACTCGCCCAGGCGACGCCGCCCGCGCCGCCGGCCGCCACGGAGCGACGCTCCTTTTCGCCCCGCGCCTTCTGCGAGGATCGCGTGGCGCGCCGCATCGGCAACCGCGCCTATATCAAGGCCAAGCTCGATCTGAAGCCCGAACAGATGACGGCGTGGAACGCCTTCGAGAAGGCTTCGGACGATGCGAGCACGAAGACCAAGGCCTATTGCGCGACGCTGCCGACCGAGATGAAAGCCCGCCCCGACTATGTCGAGCGCCTGACGATGGAGGAGGGTGCGATGAAGGCGCGGCTGGCCTCGATCGAGACCGTGAAGCCCTCGCTCACCGCGTTGTTCGCCGCACTGACGCCGGAGCAGAAGGCTTCGCTCGACCGGCCGCGCGGCCCCATGGGTGGACACATGGGCGGGCGCATGGGCGGACACATGGGCGGCCCCGGCGCCGGCCCGCGCTGACCTCTACCAGTCGCTGTGGCGGACGATCTTCATCAGGTCGTCCGCCATGGTGAGCGCCGTCAGGACGCCGGTCTTGGGATTGTCCGGCATGGCACGTCCCAGCCGCTCGAGCTTGAGCTCGCCGGAATCGGCCACGACCTCTAGCTTGCTGGCATTGGTACCCGGCGGCAGTGTCGGATCGGCCACCAGCTCGATCTCCGTCCGGTCGAGCCCTGCGCCGCAGAGCGCCACCGTCACCGCGAGATTGGCATTCTTCGGATAGAGCCGGCCGGCGTCGGCCGGCGTGCCGCGGAAGATCACGGTCGGCTCCTTGATCGACGGCAGGTCGAAATCCGTCTCGGCCGGCGTGCCCGTCCAGGCATGCGGCGGCTTGATCGAGATGTATTTCACGCGCTCGAGCTTGCCGAGGCGCATGGCGAGCAGGCCGTCGAGACCAGCGATCGCGCCGGACGGCAGGCGCAGGCGGGCGCCGCCCTTCTCCGCCGCCTTGAGATGCTTCTTCCACAGCGCCGGGTCACCGTAAGCGCCGGTCGCGATCACCATCAGGTCGATACCCTTCTTCAGGATGGTCTCGCCCCAGTCACGGACCGCCTGCTGGCTCGCCGCCTCGACGACGATATCGGGCTTGAGCTTCAGCAGCGCCTTCAGGGTCTCGACGACCGCGACCTTCCTGCCGACCTTCTTCTGGGTCTCCTTGGCCCGCCCCGGCCGCACCAGAACGCCCACGATATCGATCGGCGGCTTCTTCTCGCGGAACACGTCGAATAGCATCTGGCTGATCGCGCCATAGCCGATCAGTGCGATTTTCAGCCGCTTTTCCTTGGCCATCTGCTCCCCCGATGCCCGTTCGGGCGCGACTATAGCGATCCGGCGCGGCTCTTGCGACCGCAGGGGGTGGCGGCTATAACCCCGCCCTCGCCGCGCGGGGTGTCTCCGTTTCTGACGGAGTGTAGCTCAGCCTGGTAGAGCACTAGCTTCGGGAGCTAGGGGCCGGAGGTTCGAATCCTCTCACTCCGACCAATCGGCGAGACGAACGGCGCGCAGCAATGCGCGCCGTTTTCGTTCAGCCCACCAGCGGAAAGTGACAGGCGACCTGACGACCGTTCGCGATCTCCCGCAGCGGCGGTACCTCCACAGCGCAACGCTCGACGGCGTGAGGGCAGCGGGTCCGGAATCGGCAACCCGACGGCGGGTCGAGGGGCGACGGCGGGTCGCCCGGCCTGAGCTTGGTGTCGCCCAGGGGTCGGTCGGGATCGGGTTCCGGGATCGCCGCCATCAGCGCGGCCGTATAGGGGTGCGCCGGACTTGAGAACAGCGACTCCGAATCGGCGACCTCGCAGAGCCTGCCGAGATACATGACCGCCACCCGGTCGGACACCGACTTCACCACCGCGAGATCATGGGCGATGAAGAGCAGCGTGAGGCCGAAGCGCGCCTTCATGTCCTCGAGCAGGTTCAGGATCTGGGCACGGATCGAGACATCGAGCGCCGAGACGGGCTCGTCGCAGACGATCAGGCTGGGCTCGAGGACCAGGGCACGGGCGATCGCGATGCGCTGGCACTGTCCGCCCGAGAATTCGTGCGGCCGGCGACTCCAGACCAGGTCGGGGTCGAGGCCGACCGCCTCCATCACGGCGCGGACACGGCGCGTGCGTTCCGCGGCATCCTTGACGCCGGAGACGACCAGCGGTTCCGCGATGATCTCCGATACCCGCCGCCGTGGATTGAGCGAGGCGATCGGGTCCTGGAAGATCATCTGCAGGCGTGGGCGAATGGCCCGCAGCGCCTCACCCCGCAACTTCGTGAGGTCGCTGCCGTCGAACAGCACGCTGCCAGCCTTGGGGGGCGGAAGCTGCAGCAGCGCGCGAGCCAGGGATGATTTCCCCGAGCCCGACTCGCCCACCAGGCCCAGCGTCTCGCCACTCCGCACGGCGAGCGTGACATCGCTGACGGCATGGACGTGGCGGCCGCCGCCGACCGGATACTCGACCGTC
>SCVT01000516.1 GCA_004296815.1 Reyranella sp.
TCGAGCTCAATGCCGGCAAGGTGATCCGCTCCAGGGGCCTGCGCGTCGGCAGCCTGCCGCAGGACATTCCCGAGGGGCTGGCCGGCCAGACGGTGCGCGAGGTGCTGGGCGGCTCGCTCGAGCGCGCCGGCCTGGGCGGCGAGGACTGGCGCATCGACGTGCTGCTGGACGAGATCGGCGTCGCGCCGGAGATCGCGGAGCAGCGCTTCGGCACGCTGTCGGGCGGCTGGCAGCGGCTGATGCTGATCGCCGGGGCGGCACGGCTGGAGGAACCCGACCTCCTGATCCTCGACGAGCCGACCAACCATCTCGATCTTGCCAACATCAACACCCTGGAGCGCTGGCTGACGGTCGAGTTCAAGATCCCGATGCTGATCGTGAGCCACGACCGCGAATGCCTCGACCGCGTGACCGAGCGCACGCTGTTCCTGCGTTCGGACGGCGTCCATGCCTTCAAGACCCGGTTCTCGCTGGCTCGCGAGGAGTTGCTGCGCCGCGACGCCACCGCGGCGGCGCGCAGTCGCCTGGAAGCCAAGGAGATCGAGCGGCTGGAGCGGGCGGCGGCGCGCTACAAGGTGTGGGCGGTCAAGAACCCCGACCTCAACAAGCGCAAGAACGCCGTCGAGTCGCGGATCGCCCGTATCGAAGCCGACCGCACCCAGACCTACACGACGCGCGAGCGCCGGCTGGAGCTGAACGAGGGCGAGATCGACGCCAAGGTGGCGCTGAGACTCGCCAATCTCGACGTGATGGTGCCGGGTGGTGGACGCAAGCTGATGACCATCGATCGCCTGACCGTGGCCGCCGGCGACCGCGTGGCGGTGCTGGGGGCCAACGGGGCCGGCAAGTCGACGCTCTTGTCGGCGCTGGCCGCCGCCTACGATCCGGCGCTGGAGCACTACGACGGACAGGCCGCGATCCGCTTCAACCCGTCCTGTCGGCTGGTCTATTTCGACCAGACCATGCGCGACCTGCCGACGGCCACGACGATCCTCGACTATGTCGTCGAAGCCGAGGGCGCCACCGAGAAGGAAGTGGTCCGACTGCTGGCCCAGGCGGGCTTCGCCTTCGCCCGCGTCCGCCAGCCGATCGGCGTGCTGAGCCACGGCGAGCGTGCCCGGCTGGTGTTCCTGAAGATGAAGCTGCTGCGGCCCAATATCTATTTGTTGGACGAACCGACCAACCATCTCGACATAGAAGGGCAGGAGGCGCTGGAGGCCGAGCTCGAGCAGGGCGAAGTGTCCTGCCTGTTCGTCAGCCACGACCGCTATTTCACCCGCACGGCGGCGACGCGTTTCCTCGAGATCCGCAAGGGAAGGCTGGTCGAGGTCGAGAGCGCCGACGCCTTCTTCGAGGCGCAGCGGTAACGACCTATCGCCGCGCGCCGGGCGTCCGCGTGAGGCGGTGAACCATGGCCCCATCCTCGGCCGTGGCGGCATGGTCGAAGCCCGGCTCGACCCGCCATTCGGTGAGACCGATGGCGCCGTCTTTGCGACGCACCGCCTTCGCGGTGGCGATCCGCAAAGCGGTGCCGCTTCGGGAGATATAGACGATGGCGGAGCCGTCCCCCGCCTCGACGGTGAGATCCGCCGCCCGCACCAGACAAGCCTGGGCACATGTCCCCATCAACCGGGCGTTGGAGGGATGGTCGACGATCAGGCGCAGCCTGCCGTCGCCCGCGTACAGCTCGGCATGCTGTTCCCGGCAGAGACCGATCGAGTCGTTCCGCAGCATGCCTCGATCGGTCTTGATCGCCATGCTCACCCCGCGACGACCTTGCGCAGCGCCTCGAGCGTCGTCTCCGGCTCCGGCCGGTATGTGTAGTCGGGGTCGGCCTGGACCAGCCGCACGATGCCGCCGCCGTCGATCACGAAGCGCGACGGCACCGGTAGGCGCCACGACGGATCGCCGTTGCGGACCGCGAGATCGTTGCCGAAGCCGAGATACACCGCCCGGAGATCATCGGGCAGGGTGAAGGCGAGGCCGAAGGCTTCGGCCACTGTCGACTTCTCGTCCCACACGATCGGGAAGGTGAGCTTCTGTTTGGCGGCCATGTCTGCCGTGCGTTCCGGCAGCTCGGGCGAGATCACGACCAGCGAGGCGCCAAGGCCTGCGATGTCGGCGTAGATCGTCTGCAGAGCGTCCAGCTCATGCCTGCAATAGGGTCACCACGACCCTCGGAAGAACGACAGGACCAGCGGCCCGGCGGCGACGAGGTCGGCCGACGAGACGCGGCGGCCGTCGTGGTTGGCCAGTTCGAAGGCGGGCGCCGGTCTGCCGACTGCCACGATGCGGTCGAGAATCCCGGACTTCCGCAGATCGTCCGTCGCGCGATGCATGATGGCCGCCCGTTCGGGCGGGATCCGGCCCGCACTCGCGGCGCGGGTTGCCGCCAGTTTGTCTGCCAGTGACATGATCCAATCCTTCCTTTGAAGAGACATCAGCCTGTCGTCCCGCTCATGACCGGGCCCGCCGGGCGCGCGGCTTGACCGGCATGTCCAGCAGGTCGAGCGCCGGGCGGGCAACGCTTTCGAGGAGCGCGCGGTCGGGCCTGGTGCGCGCCAGCACGCGGATCCCCATCAGAACCCCCAGCAGGTGGGCCGAGACGCCGGCGGCGTCGAGGTTGCGCGGCATCTGGCCGGCGCGCCGGCCCGCCTCGATGTTGCGCTGGAAGAAGGCCCGGATTTCCTCGAGGTAGCCGGCGACGACCTTGCCGATCTCGGCATCGTGCGGCGCCACGTCGAGCGCCGAATTGACCAGCAGGCAGCCCTTGCGGTCGCGGTCGGCGAGGGACCGCTCGATGATCTCCGCGAAAAAGGCGCGGATGGCTTCCTTCGGCTGGCCGTTGCCCTCGTGCCGGGCGATGCGTTCGCGCATCGAGCGCTCGGCGTAGCGGGCCAGCGCCGTCACGAACAGGGCGCGCTTGCCGCCGTAGGCGTTGTAGAGGCTGGCGCCGCCGATCCCCATGTGTTCGGCGAGGTCGCGCACCGAGGTCGCCTCGTAGCCGCGCGACCAGAAGCAGTCGACGGCGCCGTCGATGGCTTTGGCTTCGTCGAATTCCCTCAGGCGACCCATTGGGGGACCAAAGCACGATTTTGGAGCGAACGCTACAAAATATCACAATGCGCGAGCTGGCGGCAGGCGATCACGGCATGCCGCTTGCAGGGGTAGGCCGGGCCATCGGGAGGATGGAGAATGTTGCGCATTCCCAGGCACTACGGTCATTTTGTCTTTGCCGTCATCCAGTCGGGCTTGACCACGGCGATCGCCACGGCAATCGCCAGCGTCCCGTTTCTTGCCGAGTCGACCTTCCTGCTTCACTGGCTCGGCGCCTGGCTGATGGC
>SCVT01000737.1 GCA_004296815.1 Reyranella sp.
TCCGGCCCGAAGGTTCGGTCGAGCGGGCTCGGTCCAAAACCACCGGCGCAGAGCGGGCCTGAGACGAACTCGTAGAACGGCGTGAAATCGGAGAAGGCGGCGCGCGCGGGGTCGTAGCGGTGCGTTGCGGGATAGTGCACGTCGGCGGTGATCCAATGCACGTTGGCGATGCGCTCGCGCTTGATGAACGAGAGGAGGTCGGCGATTTCGATCTCGCGGCCGAGCGGTGGTCCGTCTTCGGCATTGGCGACGGCCTCGAAGCCCGACTTCGCGCGCCAGTCGTCGTAGATCACGAGGCCGATCGGCATGTCGGCAGCAATGATCTTCCAGGTCGCACGCGACGACTGCAGCGCCTGCTTCAGCCACGCGACCTGCTCGGCACCGAGGAAGGCCGATCCGGCACTTTCCCGGTTGTCGCCGTTGGGTGCCCGATGGCTCCGCATGTCGAGCCGGAAGACATCGAGCAGGGGCCCGAACGAGAATTTGCGGAAGAGACGGAACGGTCCCTCGGGCCCGTCGGCGAACGGCAGGTACTCGCGAAACGCCCGCTGAGCGCGTTCGGCGAGCGCCCGGACGTCCTTCTCCTGGTAGCGCGGATCGGCGTCGAGGCGCTTCTCCCAATACCAGTTGTCGACCACTTCGTGATCGTCCCACAGGGCGATCATCGGCACCTCGGCGTTGAAGCGCCTGAGGTTGGCGTCGAGGAAATTGTAGAGATAGTTGCCGCGGAACTCCGCGAGCGTCTCGGCCACCTTCGATTTCGCGTCGGTGACGAGGTTCTTCCAGACGCGGCCGTCCGGCAGTTTCTTCTCCGGCCGCAGCGGATTGTCGGCGTAGATCGTGTCGCCGCAATGGACGAAGAAGTCCGGTGCCAGCCGGCGCATCGATTCGTAGATCGTCATGCCGCCGACATCGGGATTGATGCCCCAGCCCTGGCCGACCGTGTCGGCCGACCAGACGAAGCTCACGTCCGCGCTGGACATCGACGGCGTGCGGAAGCGGCCGGTGACCGGCTCGCTGACGACATTCGCGTCGGCGAGGTCGGCATAGGACACGCGGTAGAAGACGCTCCGGCCTGGCGGCAGACCGGTGAGGCGCAGGCGCGACGTGAAGTCGATGACCGCGGTCGCGACAGGGCCTGTCACGCGCGTCGGATCGGCGAAGCTCTCGGTCGAGGCATGTTCGACGATCATCCGCGCCGGCCGGTCGGCGCGGCTCCAGATCGTGATGCCGTCGCTGCCGACATCGCCCGCCTGCACGCCTTGCTGGAGGCGCGGGCGCTGCACTGCGCTCTGGGCAAAGAGACGGGGAGGGACGGCGGCGAGCGCACCGGCGCCAAGGAGGGAGCGCCGCTTCAATCGAGTCATCGCTCAACCTAGCGCGATTTGGCCAAACACGGCATACACGCGGGCATGGATTGGAACGACCAGGCCATCGTGCTGTCGGCGCGCCCGCATGGCGAGAACGGCCTCGTCGTGACCCTGCTGACGCGCGACCACGGAAGGCACGCAGGCTTCGTTCCGGGGGGCGTCTCGCGGCGGGCGCGTCCGGTCTGGCAGTCCGGCAATCTCGTCGAGGTCGGCTGGCGGGCGCGGCTCTCCGAGCAGCTCGGCAACTACTCGGGCGAGCTGCGCGAGCCCCATGCCGCCCGCGCGCTCGACGATGCAGTCCAACTGTCAGGGCTGGCGGCCGCCTGCGCCGTCGTCGATTCGGCGCTGCCCGATCGCGAGCCGCATCCGGCGATGTTCGACGGCTTCGCCGCCTTCCTGGGCGTGATCGGTCATCCCGGCTGGCCCGCGATCTACGTGCGGCTGGAGCTCGGGCTGCTGCAAGAGCTGGGCTTCGGGCTCGACCTCGAGAAGTGCGCGGCGACGGGCGACACGGAGGACCTGGCCTATGTCTCGCCCAAGACCGGTCGGGCCGTGTCGCGGGCGGCGGCGGGCCCGTACAAGGAGAAGCTGCTGCCTCTGCCGGGCTTTCTATCCACCGGCGGATTACCGGCAGATGACGACGAACTGCGGCAGGGGCTCGACCTGACGGGGTTTTTCCTCGAGCGGCATGTCTTTTGGCCACACAACAAGCCCTTGCCTCCTGCGCGGTCGAGATTTATGGAATCGCTCCAACGCTAGAAAAACCGTGGCCACGGCGCAGAATCGTGGTCGTTCCCCTCGTCCTCTGGGTTCATGGCAAAACGAAGCAACGTCGTCCCGCTCGCGGCGGTCAAGCCGGTGCAATTCGGGCAAGCGCTCCAGGAGCGCTACCTGTCCTATGCGCTGTCGACGATCATGGCGCGCTCGCTGCCGGACGTGCGCGACGGCCTGAAGCCGGTCCACCGCCGCCTGATGCACGCCATGCGCCTGCTGCGGCTCGATCCCAACAGCGCCTTCAAGAAGAGCGCGCGCGTCGTCGGCGACGTGATCGGCCAGTATCACCCGCACGGCGACCAGTCGATCTACGACGCGCTGGTGCGCCTCGCCCAGGAATTCTCCGTCCGCTATCCGCTGATCGAGGGGCAGGGCAACTTCGGCAACATCGACGGCGATAACCCCGCCGCCATGCGTTACACCGAGGCGCGCCTCACGGCGGTCGCCGAGGCGCTGCTCGGCGGCATCGACGAGGATGCGGTCGACTTCCGGCCGAACTACGACGGCTCGACCGACGAGCCGATCGTCCTCCCCGGCGGCTTCCCGAACCTGCTGGCCAACGGCGCCGCAGGCATCGCCGTGGGCATGGCGACCTCGATCCCGCCGCACAATGCGGGCGAGCTGTGCGACGCGCTGCTGCACCTCATCAAGACGCCCAACGCGCGCATCGAGACGCTGGTCGACCTGGTGAAGGGGCCCGACTTCCCGACGGGCGGCATCCTGGTCGAGCCGCGCGACTCGATCGTCGAGAGCTACAAGACCGGCCGCGGCGCCTTCCGCCTGCGCGCGCGCTGGACCAAGGAAGAACTGCCGCGCGGCCAGTACCGGATCATCATCACCGAGATCCCGTACCAGGTGCAGAAGGGCAAGCTGATCGAACGCATCGCCGAGATCATCAACGCCAAGAAGCTGCCGATCCTGGAAGACGTGCGTGACGAGTCGGCGGACGACGTGCGCATCGTGCTCGATCCGCGCACCGGCCAAGTGCCGGCCGAGCTGCTGATGGAGCAGCTCTTCAAGCTCAGCGACCTCGAGATCCGCTTTCCGCTGAACCTCAACGTGCTCGATCGCGACAACACGCCCCGCGTGATGGACCTGCGCGAGGCGTTGCAGGCGTGGCTCGACCACCGGCGCGAGGTGTTGCAGCGGCGGTCGAAGTTCCGGCTCGACGCGATCGAGCGGCGGCTGGAGATCCTCGAAGGCTACCTGATCGCCTATCTGAACATCGACAAGCTGATCAAGATCATCCGCGAGGAAGACGAACCCAAGCCCAAGATGATCAAGGCGTTCGGCCTGAACGACAATCAGGCCGAGGCGATCCTGAACATGCGGCTGCGCGCGTTGCGCCGGCTGGAAGAATTCGAGATCAAGGGCGAGCACAAGAAGCTGTCGGCCGAGCGCAAGGACCTCAAGGCGCTTCTCAAGGACGAGAAGCTCCAGTGGGGCAAGATCGCCGAGCAGGTGCAGGAGACCAAGGCGAAGTTCGGCCAGAAGACCGCCATCGGCAAGCGCCGCACCGAGCTCGCCGACGCGCCGGTCGAGGTCGAGCACGCGATCGAAGACTTCGTCGAGAAGGAGCCGATCACGGTCGTGCTGTCCGACAAGGGCTGGATCCGCGCCGCCAAGGGCCATCTCGACGACAAGCAGGCAGCCGAGCTCAAGTACAAGGAAGGCGACGAGAAGAAGTTCGTGCTGCACGCCCAGTCGACCGACAAGGTCCTGGTGTTCGGCACCAACGGCCGCTTCTACACGCTGGGCTGCGACCGCCTGCCGGGCGCGCGCGGCCACGGCGAGCCGATCCGGCTGATGATCGAGCTCGGCAACGAGCAGGACGTGGTCGACCTCGAGGTCTTCAAGGGCGGCCGCAAGTTCCTGGTGGCCTCCGACGCCGGCCGCGGCTTCGTCGTGCCCGAGGACGACGTCATGGCGCAGACCAAGAACGGCAAGCAGGTGCTGAACCTCGCCGACAAGGAGAAGGCTCAGGCCCTGTCGATCGTGCCGGAAGGCGCCGATTCGATCGCGGCGCTGAGCGAAGGGCGCAAGCTCCTGATCTTCCCGCTCGAGCAGGTGCCTGAGATGGGCCGCGGCCGCGGCGTGACCTTGCAGAAGTCGAAGGCCGACCGTCTGTCGGACGCGCAGGCCTTCAAGCTCGCCGACGGTCTGGCATGGGCCAACCGCGTCATTCCTTCGGCGGAACTGAAGTTCTGGCGCGGCGAGCGCGCCCAGGCCGGGCGCATGCCCGAAAAAGGCTGGCCGCGCGCCAAGCGCTTCAAGGACTGAACGAATGGACCTGACGCTGATCTGGAAGACCCTGCTGATCGGCGTGGTCGAAGGTCTCACCGAGTTCCTGCCGGTCTCCTCGACCGGCCACATCATCCTCGCCGAGGAGGTGCTCAACTTCCAGGGCCCGCCCGGCAAGGTCTTCGAGATCGTCATCCAGCTCGGCGCCATCCTCGCCGTCTGCCTGCTCTATCGGATGAAGATCTGGACGACGGCGCAGGGCGTGCTGCGGCGCGACAAGCAGGCGGTGCGGTTCGCGACGGCCATCGTCGTCGCGTTCCTGCCGGCGGCGGTCATCGGCGTCATGGCGCACAAGTACATCAAGTCGGTGCTGTTCAATCCGATGGTCGTGGCCATCGCGCTGATCGTCGGCGGCATCGCGATCCTGATCATCGAGCGCTATGCGCAGCGTCCGCGCATCAAGTCGCTCGACGAGATCGACCTCAAGACCGCGTTGCTCGTGGGCTTTTGTCAGTGCCTGGCGATGGTCCCCGGCGTGTCGCGCGCCGGCGCCACGATCATGGGGGCGCGCGTCTTTCGCGTGGACCGTGCGACGGCGACAGAGTTCTCGTTCTTCCTGGCGATGCCCACGATGCTCGGGGCGACCGTCTACGATCTCTACAAGAACTGGTCGGTGCTCGACTGGAGCCACGGCGGCATCATCGCCCTGGGGTTTGTCGCAGCCTTCGTGACGGCTCTGCTCGTCGTCAGCGCCTTCGTGCGTTTCATCAGTCGACACGGCTTCACCGTGTTCGCGTGGTACCGCATTGCAGTGGGCGCATTGGCGCTCACTCTATTGCTCATGCGTTGAACCTTCCGCCGCTCGACGTGCGCGTGCCATAAGCCGCGCAATTCGGGCGGCAGCTCCTGTCGCTCGCAACACGAGTTGGAGTTCCAGGTTCAATGCAACGTCGCAAGTTCATCCGCACGGCCGGCGTCGGTGTCGCCGCGGCCACCGCCACCGGCACGCTCGCCGCACCGGCCATCGCGCAGTCGGCGCCCGAGCTCAAGTGGCGCATGGCGTCGAGCTTCCCCAAGGCCCTCGACACGATCTTCGGTTCGGCCGAGCTGTTCACCAAGTACGTTTCCGAGGCGACCGACGGCAAGTTCCAGATACGCCTGTTCGCGGCCGGCGAGATCGTCCCCGGCCTGCAGGTGGCCGACGCCGTGCAGAACGGCACCGTCGAGATGGGCCACACCGCGTCGTACTACTATGTCGGCAAGGACCTGACCTTCGCGCTCGATTGCGCCGTGCCGTTCGGCCTCAACGCGCGCCAGCAGGACGCCTGGATGAACTGGGGCGGCGGCCGCCAGCTGATGAACGAGTTCTTCAAGGACTACAACATCCACGCCATTCCCTGCGGCAACACCGGCGCGCAGATGGGCGGCTGGTTCCGCAAGGAGATCAAGACCGTCGACGACCTCAAGGGCCTGAAGTTCCGCGTCAGCGGCTTCGCGGGCGAGGTGCTGACGAAGCTCGGCGTGGTGCCGCAGCAGATCGCCGGCGGCGACATCTATCCTGCGCTGGAGAAGGGCACGATCGACGCCGCTGAGTGGGTCGGTCCGTACGACGACCAGAAGCTCGGCTTCAACAAGGTTGCGCCGTTCTACTACTACCCTGGCTGGTGGGAAGCCGGCCCGCAGCTCTCGGCTTACGTGAACACCGCGAAGTGGGCGGAACTGCCGAAGTCCTACCAGGCGATCGTGGAGGCGGCGGCTGCCAAGGCGCACACCTCGATGCTCGCCAAGTACGACGCGCAGAACCCGAAGGCCGTGCGTGAGCTGGTCGCCGCCGGCACCAAGCTGATGCCATTCTCGCCGCAGGTTCTGGAAGCCTGCTACAACGCGACAAACGAAGTCTTCGCCTCGCTCAACGAGAAGAACCCGAAGTTCAAGAAGATCTTCGAATCGTGGAAGCCGTTCCGTGCCGAGGAGGTGCTGTGGTTCCGCGTTGCCGAGAACACGCTGGACAACTTCATGGCGCGCC
>SCVT01000517.1 GCA_004296815.1 Reyranella sp.
CGAAAGCGCTGCATTCCAGTTGGCGTCGGGCGGCGCCCCGGGATCGACGGGGATCTGCAGCGCGCGCTGCGGGTCGGCCTCGAGCTGGCGGGTGCGCATCCGGCCGCGCCACAGCTCGACCTCCTGCGGGCCGAGCGCATCGACGGTCGACTTGCGGTCGAGCAGCACGAACGCGGCGTTGAAGCCGCCGTCGTCGGCCATGTTCTGCAACTGCGCGCGCAGCTCGGCCGCGCGACCGGCATCGGCGCCGCGCACCGTGCGGGCGGCCGCGAAGGTGGGCGACGGCTGCGCCGTTCCGACGAAGCTCGCGGGCGTCAGTTCCGGTCCGCCGGGCGCACGGCGCGCGAGGGCCAGCCGGTAGATGGCCGGCGCGTCGGGATGGTCGTGGAACTCCTGCAGCCAGGCCGCGAGCTGGTCGTAGCGCGCCTGGGAGTTCGGGCTCAGCAGGCGCTGCGCACCGACATAGCCCATCAGGAGACGGTCCTTGATCTGCGCGATCTCGCCGTCGGCGGCCGCGAAGTTGCCCGAGGCCTGGGCCTGGAAGATGCGGCGGTAGCGATCGCGCGTCTCGTTGTCGAGGACGGTCGGCAGATCGGCGATGACCGACTGCTCGTCGAGCTCGATGACCGGCGGCGGCGGCACGAACACCGGCGCGCGGGCGGCGGCCGGGCGTGCAGCGGCGGGTCGGGCCGCGGGCTTGGCGGCGGCGGGCTTTGCCGCCACCGGCTTGGTCGCCTGCGTCTGGGCGGGCTTCCGCGTCGTCTGTGCGGAAGCGGACGCCGCCATCAGGGCGGCGGCACCGATCAGGACGGCGGCAACGGTCGTTCGCATGGCGCACCGTAGTTTGACTCAAGGCCATGCCACAAGGGCCGGCCCCGCTATACTGGGGCTAACGGAGGACACTATGACCCTGCATCAGGAACGCGCCGCCGCCGTGCGGCGCCTGGTCGACGAAGCCCGCGGCATCGAGAAGAGCGGCGTCACGCCCGCCAACCTCGACAAGATCGGCGGTCTCTTGTCGTCGCTCGCCAGCCGCGCCGATCTCTTCCCGCAGGACGAATTTCCGCTGGGGGCCGACGGCGGCATCTATCGCCTGAGCGAGGATGCCGACAACCGCTTCGCGCTCTACGCCTCGGCCGGCGGCGCCGGCAAAAAGGTGCCGCCGCACAACCACACGACCTGGGCGATCATCGCGGGCGTGCACGGCGCCGAGCGCAACGTCGTCTACGAGCGTCTCGACAACGGCGCGCGCGAGGGCTTCGTGCAACTGCGCGAGACGCCCTCGAAGGAGAAGACGCTGAAGCGCGGCGACGTCATCTCCTACATGCCCGAGGACTTCCACCACATCGAGACGCCGGCCGGTTCGGGCAACGCGCTGCATCTCCACTTCTACGGCCTCAGCCTCGAGCACCTGCCCGACCGACTGATGGTCGACATGGCGAACGGCACGGCCAAGCGCTTCATGGCCAAAGCCAAGATCCTGACGCCGCTCGTCTCAGTGCAGCAGGTCAAGGCGATGCTGAAGTCGGGCGAGGTCTTCGCCTTCTTCGACGTGCGCGAGGAGGGCGAGTTCTCGACCCAGGGCCATCCGCTGTTCGCCACCCCGCTGCCCCTCTCCCGGCTGGAGCCGCGCGCCTTGGCGCTGCTGCCCGATCCGGCAACGCGCATCGTGCTGATGGACAGCGGCGATCCGGCCCAGGACCCGCAATGGGCGGGCCGCGCCAACCGCGCCGCCGCCAGGCTCAGCCAGCTCGGCTACACCAACCTCGCCGTCATGCAGGGCGGCCTGAAAGGCTGGCGCGACGCGGGCTGCGAGGTCTTCACCGGCGTGAACGTGCCCAGCAAGGCGTTCGGCGAGGTGGTCGAACACGGCAACGACACGCCGCGCATCGATGCCGCCGACGTGCAGAAGCTGATCGATTCCAAGGCCGACATGGTGATCCTGGATTCGCGGCCATTGCCCGAGTTCACCAACATGTCGATCCCGGGCGGCGTCGACTGCCCCGGCGCCGAGCTGGTCTACCGCGTGAAGGACTTCGTGACGCGGCCCGAGACGCTGGTGATCGTGAACTGCGCCGGTCGCACGCGCTCGATCATCGGCGCCCAGTCGCTGATCAACGCCGGCCTGCCCAACAAGGTGATGGCATTGAAGAACGGCACCATGGGCTGGCACCTCGCGGGCCTGAAGGTGGCGCGCGGCGAGACCAAGAGCTTCGGCCCGCAGGGGCCCGAGGCCGCGAAGTTCGCACAAGCAGCAGCCGCCAACATCGCCAAGCGCATGGGCGTGAAGAAGATCGACAGAGCTGGCCTCGCCGCGCTCGAGAAGAAGGGCGGTCCGCTCTATCGCCTCGACGTGCGCGATCCCTCCGAATACGCAAAGGGCCACCTCAAGGGCTTCCGTCACGCCGCGGGCGGCCAGCTCGTGCAGGCGACCGACCAGTATGTCGGCGCGCGCAATTCAATCATCGTGCTGCACGACAATGACGGCGTGCGCGCCACCATGACGGCGCACTGGCTGCTGCAGATGGGCTGGAACGAGACCTATGTGCTCGACCACAAGCCCGCCACCTCCGAGCTCACGACCGAGGCCGAGCCGCGCTTCCCGGCGGGCTTCGCCCTGCCGCAGGCCGCGAGCGTGTCGGCCGCCGAGCTGCAGAAGCAGCTCGCCTCGACCCTGGTGGTCGACCTCGACACCAGCCTGCGCTATCGCGACGGCCACATTCCCGGCGCCTGGTTCGCCGTGCGTGCGGGTCTCGCCAAGTCGCTGCCCGAGATGGTCGCGAAGCAACCGGGCGTCACGCGCGTCGTGCTCGTCTCGCCCGACGGCGAGATCGCGACCCTCGCCGCTGCGGAGGCTGCCGAGGCCGCGGGCGGCCTGCCGGTGGCGGTCCTCGCCGGCGGCATGCAGGCCTGGCGCGACGCCAAGCTCGCGACGGAAGCCGGCCACGTCCGCATGGCCGACCCGCCGACCGACGTCTGGTACCGGCCCTATGACTTCAAGGAGGACGTCGAGTCGGCCATGCGCCAGTACCTCGACTGGGAGGTCGACCTGGTCCCGCAGGTCGAGCGCGACGGCGATGCGAGGTTCGCGGTTCTGGGCGCCTCGAAGCACCCCTAACCGTTTGTGGAACAAGGGAAATCGGCTCCTTGACAGGGCCCGGTACGCCCCCTAGACATCGCCCCGCCAGCGGGTGGCGGGGTTGGATCTACTAACGACGTCGTCCGAGGGTGGAAGCGATGGCAGCACCGGATCCGGAAGCCGATCGCCGCAGGGTCGACGAGCTCGATGCCCGCCTCCGGGCGGCGCGTGGAAAGGTCGAAAAATCGCGGCAGAGCAACGGAATTGGCGGAGTGTCGCACCGGCAGACGGGCGTTGCCTATCGCGTCTTGGTGGATATGATCGCGGGCCTTTTGGTCGGGGGGTTCCTCGGCTATTGGCTCGATCGCTGGCTGGGTTGGGCGCCTTTCTCCTTGGTGACCGGTCTGGTTCTGGGATTTGCCGCAGGCGCCAACAATGCGTGGCGCGCCATCCGGGTCTACTCGGCGGAAGCGGACAAGGGTACGGACGAGGGTCCGCGCCTTCCCTGAGGGCGGTTGTGGGCGTCGTAAGAGTGGGGAAGGCCTAAATGCATAGCCCGATGGAGCAGTTCGAGATCAAGCGACTGCTGCACTTCCATTTCGCCGGCCTCGACGTCTCTTTCACCAATTCGTCGCTGTGGATGATCATCGCCGTGATCCTGGCGACCGGCGTCTTCGTCGTCGGCATGCGCCGCCAGGCGCTGGTGCCGGGCCGCCTGCAGTCGGTGGCCGAGCTGGGCTACGAGTTCATCGCCGGCATGGTCCGCGACAACGTGGGCGACCAGGGCAAGAAGTACTTCCCGTTCATCCTGACGCTCTTCATCTTCATCCTGTTCTGCAACGTGCTGGGCATGGTGCCCTACTCGTTCACCCCGACCAGCCACATCGTCGTCACCTTCGCGATGGCGCTGTTCGTGTTCGTCGGCGTCACGCTGATCGGCCTCGCCCGCCACGGCCTGCACTTCTTCTCGCTGTTCGTGCCGAAGGGCGTGCCCTGGGTGCTGCTGCTCCTGCTGGTGCCGATCGAGATCATCTCCTACTTCATCCGTCCCTTCAGCCTGTCGATCCGACTGTTCGCCAACATGCTGGCCGGCCACACCATGCTCAAGGTGTTCGGCGGGTTCGTGGTGATGCTCGGCATCGTCGGCGGCTGGGCGCCGCTCGCCTTCATCGTCGTGTTCACGGGTCTCGAACTGCTGATCGCGTTCCTGCAGGCCTACGTGTTCGCGATCCTGACCTGCCTCTATCTGAACGACGCCATCCACCTGCATCACTAATCACTAACCGACTACGTCAACGAAAGGACAATCATCATGGACGCCTCTGCAGCCAAGCTCATCGGTGCCGGCCTCGCCACCATCGCCCTCGCCGGCGTCGGCGTCGGCATCGGCAACATCTTCGGC
>SCVT01000057.1 GCA_004296815.1 Reyranella sp.
CGACGCGATCTGCGAGCTCGGCCGCTTCGGCCAGAAGACCGGCGCCGGCTACTACAAGTACAACCTGCCCGACCGCACGCCGATCCCCGATCCCGAGGTCGAGAAGATCATCGAGGAGACCTCGAAGAAGCTCGGCATCACCCGCCGCGCCATCTCCGACCAGGAGATCCTGGAGCGCGCGCTCTACCCGATGGTCAACGAGGGCGCCAAGATCCTGGAAGAAGGCATGGCCCAGCGCGCGCTCGACATCGACGTCATCTGGGTCAACGGCTACGGCTGGCCGGTCTATCGCGGCGGCCCGATGTGGTGGGCCGACAACGTGGTCGGCCTCAAGACCATCCACGACGCGCTGCTGAAGTACCGCGACGCTTCCGGCGACCCGTTCTGGGAGCCTGCCCCGCTGCTGAAGAAGCTGGTGCAGGAAGGCAAGAAGTTCTCTACCGTTTGATCAATTCGAGTTTGAGGGAAGGAAAATCCAATGGCTGATGCCGTCATCGTCTCGACCGCCCGCACCCCGATCGGAAAGGCTTTCCGCGGCGTGTTCAACGACACCCACGGCGCCGACATGGGCGCCCATGTGATCAAGCACGCGGCCGAGCGCGCCAAGGTCGACCTGGCCGAGGTCGAGGACGTGATCCTGGGCTGCGCCGCACCGGAAGGCACGACCGGCTCCAACGTGGCCCGCGTCTCGGCGATGCGCGCAGGCGCGCCGGTCAGCGTCTCGGGCGTCACGGTCAACCGCTTCTGCTCCTCGGGCCTGCAGACCATCTCGATGGCCGCCCAGCGCGTGCTGGTCGACAAGGTGCCGGTGATGATCGCCGGCGGCCTCGAGTCGGTGTCGCTGGTCCAGGGCCCGCCGGGCGGCAACAAGAACCGCCTCGTGAACCCCTGGGTGCAGCAGCATGTCCCGGGCATCTATCACGCCATGATCACCACCGCCGACACGGTGGCCGGCCGCTACAAGATCAGCCGCGAGTACCAGGACGAGTATTCGCTGCAGAGCCAGCTCCGCACCGCCGCGGCGCAGCAGGCCGGCAAGTTCGACGACGAGATCGTGCCGATGGAGACCACGATGCTGGTCACCGACAAGAACACCAACGAGACCAGCAAGAAGACGGTGAAGCTCACCAAGGACGAGGGCAACCGCCCCGACACGACGCTCGAGGGCCTGGCCAAGCTGCAGCCGGTCGCGGGTCCCGACAAGTGGATCACCGCCGGCAACGCCAGCCAGCTCTCGGACGGCGCCTCGGCGTCGGTCATCATGAGCGACGCCGAAGCCGCCAAGCGTGGCCTGAAGCCGCTCGGCATCTACAAGGGCCTGGTCGTCGCCGGCTGCGAGCCGGACGAGATGGGCATCGGCCCGGTCTACGCGATCCCGAAGCTGCTGAAGCGCTTCGGCCTCAAGATGGACGACATCGACCTCTGGGAGCTTAACGAGGCCTTCGCGGTGCAGGTGCTCTACTGCCGCGACAAGCTCGGCATCCCCAACGAGAAGCTGAACGTCAACGGCGGCTCGATCTCGATCGGCCATCCGTTCGGCATGACCGGCGCGCGCTGCACCGGCCACGCCCTGATCGAGGGCCGTCGCCGCAAGGCCAAGAACGTCGTCGTCACGATGTGCATCGGCGGCGGCAT
Organism: Reyranella sp.; assembly: GCA_004296815.1. Taxonomy (GTDB): domain Bacteria; phylum Pseudomonadota; class Alphaproteobacteria; order Reyranellales; family Reyranellaceae; genus Reyranella. The sequence continues at coordinate 1,636 of SCVT01000057.1, forward strand.
GGGCGCGGCCGGCCTCTTCGAGGTCGTGCAGTAACAACCGCCTTAAGCGAACATGGAAAGGGCCTCCCGCGGGAGGCCCTTTTTCTTTGGCAGCGCGCTAGCGCCGATTCCGACGCAGGTCTTCCTCGTCCTTCCACATCATGAACTGCGGACCGAGGTCGGCGATCTTGGTGGCGCCGATCTGGGCCATGCTGACGTCGATCTCGCGGCGGAAGATGCCGAGCGCGGTCTTGGCGCCCTCGACGCCGCCCGCCGTGACGCCATAGAGCGTCGGCCGGCCGACGAACACGAACTTCGCACCCATGCAGAGCGCGATGATCGCGTCGAGGCCGCGGCGGATGCCGCCGTCGAACATCACCGTCATCTTGTCGCCGACCGCGTCGCGGATCGCCGGCAGCACCTCGAGCGGCGACGGCGCGTTGTCGAGCTGACGGGCGCCATGGTTCGACACCATGATGCCGTCGACGCCCAGCGCATGGGCGCGGATCGCATCGTCGGGATGCATGATCCCCTTCAGCACGAAGTTGCCCTTCCACAGCTCGCGATAGCGCTCGACGTGCTTCCAGGTCATCGGCGCGCGGTTCTGGTAGGCGACGAGGTCGGCCACCTTGTCGGCCGTCGCGTCGGGGCCGGCATACTTCGCCCAGTTGGAGAAGTAGGGCGTGCCGTGCTTCAGCCACTGCATCATCCACGCCGGATGCATCAGGGCATCGAACTTGGTCTTCCAGGTGAGCTTGAGCGGACGGCCCCAGCCGTTCCTCGTGTTGCGCTCGCGGTTGGAGCCTTCCGGAACGTCGACCGTGAACACCAGTGTCTTGAGGCCGGCATCGGCGGACCGCTTGATGAGATCCTCCGAAACGGCCGGATCCTTGGCTGAGTAGAGCTGATACCAGCCGTGATCGGGCGCGAGCTTGCCGAGATCCTCGATCGAGCCGGTGCTGGAGCCCGACATGATGAAGGGCACGTTGGCGTCGCGCGCGGCTTCCGCGAGCATCAGATCGGCGCCGTGGCGGAACAGGCCCGCGAGGCCGGTCGGCGCGATGCCGATTGGGCTTGAATAGGTGCGGCCGAATACGGTCGTCGACTGGTCCCGCACCGAGACATCGACCAGGTAGCGCGGCACGATGCGCGCCTTGCGGAAGGCCTGCTCGTTGGTGACAAGGCCCACCTCGTCGTCGGTGCCGCCCTCGATGAAGTCGTAGGCGATCTTGGGCAGCCGCTTCTTGGCGAGCTTGCGCAGATCCTCGATGTTGACGACACCTTGCATTGTCTAACACTCC
>SCVT01000518.1 GCA_004296815.1 Reyranella sp.
GAGCCGATGCGGCCGTCGGGGAAGGTGCGGCGATAGTCCTCGGCGTCGGCGAAGCTGCCGTTCGGCGCGATCTTCGGATCCATGTCCTTGCGCTGGATCGTCTCGGGATACTTGTACCAGGTGAGCGCCACCTCCGACGCCGTGGCGTGGCTGCCTTCGCCCGTCGGGTAGAGTTCCGAGCTCAGCTTCTTGATGCCGGGCCCGTCCCACCAGTTGCGCAGCGCGCACTTGATCGAGGGCTGGTTGCTCATCCGCTCCATCGAGCGCTCGGCGTAGATCTCGGAGAAGGCCGCCGTCACGGTGGCGATGTTGCCGCCGTGGCCGTTCACGAAGAAGAAGCGCGTGAAGCCGTGCCGCGCCAGCGACACGACCGTGTCGCGCACGACGGCGATCAGCGTGGTGGGCTTCAAGGTGATGGAGCCCGCGAAATCGAGGTGATGCTGCGCCATGCCGACCGAGATCGTCGGCGCCACCAGCGCGCCCACCTTCTCGCCGGCGCCGCGGCCGATCATCTCGGCGGTCAGCGCGTCGGTGCCGATCAGGCCTGTGGGCCCGTGCTGCTCGGTCGAGCCGATCGGGATGATGATCCCGGTCTTGGTCTTGAGATAGTCGTCGACGAACTGCCAAGTCTTGAGTTGAAGCTGCACGAACGGAACTCCTGCGGGGATTGCCTTGCTCCCCGCAGGATGCGTCGCTTCCCTCAATCGGGCAAGGACGTCAGCTCGTCGTGGCGACCCTGGCGGCCAGCCGCTTGGCTTCGATGTCGGCGAGCGCCTTGTCGCGCGCCTCGCCGATCTCCCGGGCCTCGGTGTTGCAGAGCTCCCGGCCGGTGCTGCTGCAGTTGGCCATGATGCGCTTGATCTCCGCATCGGCGGTGGCGCGCAGGCGCGACTTCACGCCCTCGTAGTAGGTGTCGCGGGCGGCGACATCGGGAAAGACCGCGGGCGTCATCACGATGACGACACGCTCGGGATACTTGTTGTTGGCGCCCGACGAGGCGTCGATCACCACGCCGACGAAGCCGCCCAGCAGGAGGTTGCCGAAGGTCGCGCCGGTGAAGCTCGACGCCAGGATCTCGTTGGAGGTCTCGTAGTCGGCGCGCGTGCAGCTCACCACGATGTTGTCCTTGTGGCGCGGCACCGTGACCTTGCCGGGTGTGAACTTGACCACGCCCAGCATCGCGCCCTGTCGCTCCACCCGGCATTCGGCGCCGGCAGGTTCTGTCGAGACGTTCAGTTCCTGGCTGGTGCCGCTGACGATGGTGGCGCAGGCCGAGGCGGCAAATCCCAAGGCGACGACGAGCATCAGGCGGCCGGCGGCCGCCACGGACTTCAATGTCACGAGCGTTCTCTCCCCAATGCCGGTTATGTCCGGCTGCAGGGGTGCTACCACAGCGGGCAGACTCAGGGATAGTGCAACTCTCTATTCCGGCAGCTTTTCGCCGAGGTCGCCTTCGCTGTTGATCAGCAGCACGCGGCTCTTCCTGTCGAGCCCGAGCGCCTTGAACGCCGCCTCGTCGGTGCAGACCCGCACCAGCCCCGCGAGGCCGGCGCAGCCCGAAGGTCCGGAGGTCACTTCCGGGTCACCATCCAGCGGATGGGCAAGCAGGCGGCGCGCCGGCAGCACGTCCTCCTCCTCGATGGTCATGAACCAGTCCGCACCCTCGCCGATCACCGGCCAGCAGACCGGTGAGATTTCGCGGCAGGCGAGCCCGCCCATGACGGTGTCGGCATCGCCGCTCGCCAGCGCCGGCTTGCCGGCGAGGTTGCTCTGGAACCAGCAGTCGGCGCTCTTCGGCTCGACGACGACCGAGAGCGGACGCTTGTCGCAGATCGCCCAGAGATAGCCGATCGTCGAGGCCGCCAGCCCGCCCACGCCCGCCTGCACGAAGACGTGGGTCGGCGCCACCTTCCACTGCTCGGCGATCTCGTGCACCAGCACGCCGTAGCCGCGCATGATGCTGACCGGCGGTCGGTCGTAGCCTTCCCACGATGTGTCCTG
>SCVT01000519.1 GCA_004296815.1 Reyranella sp.
CGTCGACCTTCCTGAGCACCCCCCGGGCGCTGTAGTAGGGCAACAGGGGCTCGGTCTGAGCCCGGTAAGCGGCCATACGCGTCTTCATGGTCTCTGCATTGTCGTCCTTGCGGCGGGTGAACTCCTTGCCCCCGCAGACGTCGCAGACACCCTCGGCCTTCGGCCGCTTGAACTTGTCGTGGTAGCCCGTGCCGCACTTGGCGCAGGAGAACCGGCCGACGATGCGTTCGGTCAGCGCCTTCTCGTCGACTTCCATCTCGACCACCCGGTCGAGCTTGCGGGCCGCCTCGGTCAGCATCTTGTCCAGCGCCTTGGCCTGGGCCTCGGTGCGCGGGAAGCCGTCCAGGATGAAGCCCTTGGCGCAGTCGGGCTGCGCGATGCGGTCCTTGATCAGGCCGACCATCAGCTCGTCGGGGACCAGCTCGCCCCGCTCCATGATGCCCTTGGCCTTCTGGCCGAGTTCGCTGCCCGAGGCCACGGCGGCGCGCAGCATGTCGCCCGTCGAAAGCTGGACCATGCCGCGCTCCTGCTGGAGGCGCTGCGCCTGGGTGCCCTTGCCGGCGCCCGGCGGTCCGAGAAGGATGATGTTCATCGGCCCTTCCCGCGCAGCCGGGCCTTCTTGATGAGGCCCTCGTACTGGTGGGCGAGCAGGTGCGCCTGCACCTGGGTCACCGTGTCGAGCGTCACCGAGACCACGATCAGGAGGCTGGTGCCGCCGAAGTAGAACGGCACGCCGCCGCGGGCGATCAGCAGCTCGGGCAGGATGCAGACCGCCGAGAGGTAGAGCGCGCCGACCACGGTCAGGCGGTTGAGGATGTACTCGAGGTACTCGGCGGTGTTCTTGCCGGGACGGATGCCGGGCACGAAGCCGCCGTTCTTCTTCAGGTTGTCGGCCGTGTCGGCCGGGTTGAAGACGACCGTCGTGTAGAAGAAGCAGAAGAAGACGATCAGGCCGATATAGGCCAGCAGGTAGAGCGGCTGGCCGTGGCCGAGATAGGTCGACATCCACTGCATCCAGCCCGGCTCGGACGCATTGCCCTGGAACGAGGCGATGGTGGCCGGGAAGAGCAGCAGCGAGGAGGCGAAGATCGGCGGGATGACGCCCGCGGTGTTGATCTTGAGCGGCAGGTGCGAGGCCTCGCCGCCATACATGCGGTTGCCGACCTGGCGCTTGGGATACTGCACCACGATGCGCCGTTGCGCGGTCTCGACGAAGACCACGACCGCGACCACCAGCACGACGCCGACGATCAGGGCGATGATGAACAGCGCCGACAGCGCGCCGGTGCGGCCGAGCTCGAGGGTCTGCACCATGGCGTCGGGCAGCGCCGCCACAATGCCGGCGAAGATGATCAGCGAGACGCCGTTGCCGACGCCGCGCGCGGTGATCTGCTCGCCCAGCCACATCAGGAACAGCGTGCCGCCGACCAGGGTGACGATGGTGACGAAGCGGAAGAACACGCCGGGATCGATCACGACAGGACCCGCCGAGGCGACCTGACTCTCGAGACCGACTGCGATGCCGTAGGCCTGGAATGCCGCCAGCACGACCGTGCCGTAGCGCGTGTACTGGTTGATCTTCTTGCGGCCGGCCTCGCCTTCCTTCTTCAGCGCCTCGAGCGACGGCACGACCGTCGTCAGGATCTGCATGATGATGGAGGCCGAGATGTACGGCATGATGCTGAGCGCCAGCACCGACATGCGGCCGATCGAGCCGCCCGAGAACACGTCGAGCAGGCCGGCGATGCCGCCGGCGTTCTGCTTGAATATCTCGGCCAGGGCGGCGGGATCGACGCCGGGGACGGGAATGTAGGCACCGATGCGGAAGACAACGAGCGCGGCCACGGTGAACCACAGGCGCTTCTTCAGCTCGGCAGCCTTACCGATCGAGCCCCAGTTCAGGTTGGATGCGAGTTGCTCGGCGGCGGATGCCATGAAACCTCACGCGTGAACGACACAAGGGGGAAGCGACGCCCCCGTTGACGCCGTCCGGCTTACGCCGCCTCGGCCACGGGCTTGGGCGGCAGTTCGACCTTGCCGCCGGCCTTCTCGACCGCGGCGATCGCCGATGCCGAGGCACCCGCGACCTTCACTTCGATCTTGGCCTTGAGCTCGCCCTTGCCAAGGAGGCGCACGCCGTCCGCGGCATTCTTGAACAGGCCGGCGGCCAGCATGGCGGCCGCGTCGATCGGCTTGCCGGCGTCGAGCTTCTTGTCGTCGATCGCCTTCTGCAGCGTGCCGAGGTTCACGACCTGGTAGCTCTTCTGGTGCGGCGGACGGAAGCCGCGCTTCGGGATGCGGCGGTAGAGCGGCATCTGGCCGCCCTCGAAGCCCTTGATGGCGACGCCGGTACGCGACTTCTGGCCCTTGACGCCACGGCCGGCAGTCTTGCCCTTGCCCGAGCCGATGCCACGGCCGACACGCATGCGGCCCTTGCGGGCGCCCGGGTTGTCCGAGATCTGGTTCAGTCTCATCGTCTTACACCTCCGCGCCTTGGCTCCTCGCCTAGCGCGCTTCCTCTTCGACGCGCACCAGGTGGCGCACCTTGTTGATCATGCCGCGCACCTCGGGGGTATCCACGAGCTCGCTGGTGCGATGGCGCTTGTTCAGCTTCAACCCGATCAGCGTCGCACGCTGGTCTTCCGTGCGGCCGATGTGGCTGCCGGTCTGGGTGATCTTGATGGTCTTGCCCTTGGCCATTGTCCGGCTCCCTAGGCCGCCGCTTCGGCGGTGGTCTCGTCGCGACGGCCGAGCAGGTCACCGACCTTCTTGCCGCGGCGGGTGGCGACCATGCGCGGCGAGTTCAGCTGCTCGAGCGCCTTGAACGTCGCCTTGATCATGTTGTGCGGGTTCGACGTGCCGACCGACTTGGCGACGATGTCCTTGACGCCGAGCGTCTCGAACACCGCGCGCATCGGGCCGCCGGCGATGATGCCGGTGCCGGCCGGGGCGGCGCGCAGCGTCACCTTGCCGGCGCCGAAGCGGCCGCGAACGTCGTGATGCAGCGTGCGGCCGTCGCGCAGCGGCACACGGATCAGGCCGCGCTTGGCGGCTTCCGTGGCCTTGCGGATCGCCTCGGGAACCTCACGCGCCTTGCCGGCGCCGTGGCCGACGCGGCCACGCTGGTCGCCGACGACGACGATCGCCGCGAAGGCGAAGCGCCGACCGCCCTTCACCACCTTCGCGACGCGATTGATGGTGACGAGCTTGTCGGTCAGTTCGTTTTCTTCGTCGCGCTCGCGGTCGCGACCACGCTCGCGCTCACGCGGCGGACGGCCGGAACCAGAGGGTGAACGAGCCATGTGCTAACTCCCGATCAGAACGACAGGCCGCCCTCACGGGCGGCAGTGGCCAGCGCTGCGATGCGGCCGTGATAGATGTAACCGCCGCGGTCGAAGATGACTTCCTTCACGCCGGCCGCGATGGCGCGGGCGGCGATCAGCTTGCCAACCTCGACGGCGGCGCCCTTGTCGGCGCCGGTCTTGAGCTTGCCCTTGACGTCCTTGTCGAGCGACGAGGCGGCGGCGAGGGTCAGGCCCTGACGGTCGTCGATGACCTGGGCATAGATGTGCTTGCCCGAGCGGAACACGCTGAGGCGAGGACGGCCGCCGGCGGCCTGGCGCAGCGCGTAGCGCGTGCGCCGCTGGCGGCGGGCGAAAAGGGCATTGCGATCGGACATGTTCTGTCGCCTCTACTTCTTCTTGCCTTCCTTGCGCCGGATCGTCTCGGTCGAGTACTTGATGCCCTTGCCCTTGTAGGGCTCGGGCGGACGCAGGCTGCGGATCTCGGCCGCAATCTGGCCAACGCGCTGACGATCGGCGCCGGAAATCTCGATCTCGGTCGGCTTCGGCGCCTTGATCTGGATACCGGCCGGAATGGGGATCTCGACATCGTGGCTGAAGCCAAGCTGCATCTTCAGCATCTTGGCATCGGCCTGGGCGCGGTAACCGACGCCGTTGATCTCGAGGTTGATGGTGAACCCGTCCGAGACACCCTTCACGAGGTTGCTCGCCAGGTTGCGCGCCGTGCCCCACTGCATGCGGGCGCGGCGGCTCTCCGAGCGCGGCTTGAACACCAGACCCTCGGCTTCCTTGGCGACGGAGACGTCGTCATGGACCGTGAGCTGCAGTTCGCCCCGCTTGCCCTTGGCCTTGAGATGCTGGCCCTTGAGCTCGATGGTGACACCGGCCGGGATGACGACCGGGTTTTTGCCGACGCGCGACATGGTCAGAACACCTTGCAGATGACTTCGCCGCCGACATTGGCGGCACGCGCCTCGGCGTCGGACATGACGCCGCGCGGCGTGGACAGGATCGAGATGCCGAGGCCGTTGAAGTGGCGCGGCAGCTCGCGGATCTTCGAATAGACGCGGCGACCCGGGGTGGAGACGCGCTTGATCTCCTTGATGACCGGACGGCCGTTGTCATACTTCAGCTCGACGCGAATCTCCTTCACGCCGGGCCGCAGCTCTTCCTCGAACCAGCCGCGGATATAGCCCTCGCGCTGGAGCACATCGAGAACACTCGACCGCATGCGCGAGGCCGGCACGGTCACGCTGTCGAGGCGTGCCGACTGGCCGTTGCGGATACGGGTCAGCAAATCGCCGACGGGATCTGTCATCGCCATGGTTCTACGGTCTCCCGTTACCAGCTCGACTTCACGACGCCGGGCAGAGCGCCCAGCGACGCGAGCTGACGCAGCGCAAGGCGCGACAGCTTGAACTTGCGGTACACGGCCCGCGGACGACCCGTGAGCTCGCACCGATTGCGGATGCGCGTCGGCGAGGAGTTGCGCGGCAGGTCGGCGAGCTTGAGCCTCGCCCCGAACCGCTCCTCCGGCGTCAACTTGTCGTCGACGGCCATCGCCTTGAGCTTGGCGCGCCTGGCAGCGTACTGCTTCGCCATCTTGATGCGCCGGTTGTTCTTCTCGACTGAACTCGTCTTGGCCATTTTGTTCTCCGGCCTCAGTTCACGAACGGGAAGTCGAAGCCGCGGAGAAGCGCTCGGGCTTCCGCGTCCGTCTTCGCCGACGTGCAGATGATGATGTCCATGCCCCGCACCATGTCGACCTTGTCGTAGTCGATCTCGGGGAACACGATTTGCTCCTTCAGGCCCATGGCGTAGTTGCCATTGCCGTCGAACGACTTGCCGTTCAGCCCGCGGAAGTCGCGGACGCGCGGCAGGGCGATGTTCACCAGGCGATCGATGAACTCGTACATGCGATCGCGGCGCAGCGTGACCTTGGCGCCGATCGCCATGCCCTCGCGCAGCTTGAAGGTCGCGATCGACTTGCGCGACCGGGTGACGACCGGCTTCTGGCCGGTGATCGCCGTCAGGTCGGCCACGGCGCCATCGACGGCCTTGCGGTCGTTGACCGCCTCGCCGACGCCCATGTTGATCACGATCTTCTCGATCTTCGGCACCTCGAAGGCGTTCTTGTACGAGAACTCCTTCGTGAGCGCGTCACGAACGGTCTTCTTGTAGTGGTCTTGCAGTCGCGCGGGCATTGACCCGTTCTCCTAGCGGTCGATGGTCTCGCCGGAGGCGCGCGCAATGCGCACCTTACGGCCGTCTTCCAGGAACTTGAAACCGACCTTGGTCGGCTTGTCCGTCTTCGGGTCGAGCAAGGCCACGTTCGACACGTGGATCGAGGCCTCGCGTTCGATGATGCCACCCTGCTCGGTGCGGCTCGGCTTGGTGTGGCGCTTGATCATGTTCGCGCCGGAGACGACGACGCGCTGCTCTTTCGGAAGCACGCGCAGGACGTCGCCCACTTTGCCCTTGCTGCCACCGGTGATGACCTTCACCCGGTCGCCCTTCTTGATCTTCAGCTTGGTCGCCATGGCTTAGAGGACCTCCGGCGCGAGCGAGATGATCTTCATGAACTTCTTGGCGCGCAGCTCGCGGGTCACCGGTCCGAAGATACGGGTGCCGATGGGCTCGTCCTGCTTGCTGATCAGCACGGCGGCGTTGCGATCGAAGCGGATCGCGCTGCCGTCGACGCGGCGCAGCGGGAACGACGTGCGGACGACGACGGCGCGATGCACCTCGCCCTTCTTCACGCGGCCGCGCGGAATGGCTTCCTTGATCGACACGACGATGACGTCGCCGACGCTCGCATACTTGCGGCGCGAGCCGCCCAGCACCTTGATGCACTGGACTCGACGGGCGCCCGAATTGTCGGCGACCTCGAGGTTGGTTCGCATCTGAATCATGACTGCTGCTCCGACCGCCTAAGCCTTCGCGCCTTCGACCAGAACTTCCCAGCTCTTGGTCTTGGACAGCGGACGGCACTCGCGGATACGCACGATCTCGCCGACCTTGCCCTTGTAGGCATTGGCTTCGTCGTGGGCGTGGTACTTCTTCGACTTGCGGATGAACTTCTTGTAGATCGGGTGCTGAATGCGCCGTTCGACCTTCACGACGATGGTCTTGTCCATCTTGTCGCTGACGACGACGCCTTCGAGAATTCGCTTCGGCATCTCTTGCTCCTTAACCCGCGGCCTTCTCGCCCAGCACCGTCTTGATGCGGGCGATGTCGCGGCGCACCTGGCGCGCGCGGGCGGTCTTCTGCAGCTGGCCGCCTGCCTTCTGGAAGCGCAGGTTGAACGCCTCCTTGCGCAGGTTGCCGAGCTCGTTCTTAAGCTCGTCCTTGGTCTTGGGGCGCAGATCAGTGGCCTTCATATCCGTCTCCCTCAACCCTCGACGCCGACGCGGGCGACGAAACGAGTCTTGATCGGAAGCTTCGCGGCGGCGAGCGCCAGCGCTTCCTTGGCGACCGTCACCGGCACGCCCTCGAGCTCGAACAGGACGCGGCCCGGCTTCACGCGCGCCGCCCAGAACTCGGGCGCGCCCTTGCCGGAGCCCATGCGGACCTCGGCCGGCTTCTTCGACACCGGAACGTCCGGGAACACGCGGATCCACACGCGGCCGGCACGCTTCATGTGACGCGTGATGGCACGGCGGGCGGCCTCGATCTGGCGCGCCGTCAGGCGGTCCGGCTCCATCGCCTTCAGCCCATAGGAGCCGAAGTCGAGGTTGAAGCCGCCCTTGGCCGCGCCGTGGATGCGGCCCTTGAAGGCCTTGCGGTACTTGGTGCGCTTGGGTTGCAGCATGATGACTTACGCGTCCCTCTGCTCGGTGCGCTCGACGCGCGCCGGCGTGCGTTGCGGCGCGGCTTCCTCGGCGCGCTTGTCATGCGCCAGCGGGTCGTGCGCCATGATCTCGCCCTTGAACACCCACACCTTAACGCCGCAGGTGCCGAAGGTGGTGAAGGCGGTCGCGGTGCCGTAGTCGATGTCGGCGCGCAGCGTGTGCAGCGGCACGCGGCCTTCGCGGTACCACTCCATACGGGCGATTTCCGAACCGCCGAGGCGGCCCGAGCAGTTGATGCGGATGCCCTGGGCACCGAGGCGCATCGCCGACTGCACGGCGCGCTTCATGGCGCGGCGGAACGCGACACGGCGCTCGAGCTGCTGGGCGATGTTCTCGGCGATCAGCGTGGCGTCGATCTCGGGCTTGCGGATCTCGACGATGTTCAGGGCCACCTCGCCCTTGGTCATCTTGGCGAGATCGCCGCGCAGCTTCTCGATGTCGGCGCCCTTCTTGCCGATCACCACGCCCGGACGGGCGGTGTGGATCGTGACGCGGGCGCGCTTGGCCGGACGCTCG
>SCVT01000763.1 GCA_004296815.1 Reyranella sp.
CCTACCTGCGCGTCAGCCCCAGCGTCCGCGCCGTGCTGGGCTACGCACCCGAGGAGATGGAGGGCCGCAGCGCGCGCGACTTCACCCATCCCGCCGACCTCGAAGCGACGCGCGGCGAGGTGCGCGCCGCCAAGCGCGGCCAGGCCACGCACAGTTTCCGCTCGCGCTACATCCACAAGGACGGCCATGTCGTGCCCATGGACTGGACGTCGGTCTGGTCCGAGGACGACCGGCGCCTGTTCCTGGTCGGCCGTGACATGACCGAGAGCGACCGCCGCGAGACCGAGCTGCGCCAGGCGCAGAAGATGGAGGCGGTCGGCCAGCTCACCGGCGGCGTGGCGCACGACTTCAACAACATCCTCATGGTGATCCAGGCCAACGTCGAGGCGCTGGAGGAGGAGCCGGCGCTTCCCCGGGACCTGCGCGGCAAGGTCGACGGTATCGGCCGCGCCGCCGGCCGCGCCGCCGAGCTGACGCGCCAGCTGCTCGCCTTCTCGCGCAAGCAGACCCTCTCGCCGCGCCTCACCGACCTCAACGCGCTGGTCGCCGAGACCTCGCGCCTGCTCGCCCGCACCCTGGGCGCCCGCATCGAGATCGGCCTCGAGCTCGCCGCCGACGCCTGGCCCGTCGAGATCGACCGCGGCCAGCTCGACGCCGCGCTCGTGAATCTGGCGCTGAACGCGCGCGACGCCATGCCCTCGGGTGGCAAGCTCACCGTCGCCACGCGCAACGTCACCCTCTCCGAGGCCGAGGCGCGCTCTCTCTCCGACGGCTCGGACCTGCAGGCCGGCCGCTACGTCGTGCTCGCCGTCACCGACACCGGCATCGGCATGGCGCCCGAGATCCGCGACAAGGTCTTCGAGCCCTTCTTCACCACCAAGGAGTTCGGCCGCGGCACCGGCCTCGGCCTCTCCATGGTCTACGGCTTCATCCGCCAGAGCCGCGGCCATGTCGCGATCCGCAGTGCGCCGGGCGAGGGCACGACCTTCAGTCTCTACCTGCCGCGCAGCCTGGCCGACGCACAGCAGGCCGCTCCCGACGCCAGCGCGCGCGCCGACGAGAAGGGCGGGCCCGAGCGCATCCTGGTGGTCGAGGACGATGCGCAGGTCCGCGCCGGCATCGTCACCCTGCTGCAGTCCCTGGGCTACGTCGCGCTCGAGGCGGCCGATGCCGAGCAGGGCCTCGCCGTCCTGGCGGCGGCGGGTGAGAACGGGGGCCCGCCGGTCGACCTCGTGCTGACCGACGTCATCATGCCCGGCACCATGACCGGCCGCGGCCTCGCGGAGGAGACGGCGCGCCGCTTCCCTGAGGTGCGGCTGGTCTTCATGACCGGCTACAGCGAGCTCGGCCAGCAGGCCCCGCTCGCCCCTGAGGCCCGCCT
>SCVT01000520.1 GCA_004296815.1 Reyranella sp.
CTATAAGAGCGGCCGACCGCGCTTCCCGGACAGGTGGCCGAGCGGTTTAAGGCACACGCTTGGAAAGCGTGCGTGGTGTAACAGCCACCGCGGGTTCGAATCCCGCCCTGTCCGCCAGCGGCTTTTTCCAGGCAGCAGATTTCAGTTCGGACTCGCCGCGACCTGCGGCGGCGGCGTGAAGACCGTCGGGGGCAGCGTCGGCGTGTTGACGAACGGCGGCAGCGGCGGGTCGGCCGGACGCACCGGCGGCGGCGGCGGCGCGACGTAACCGCCGGTGGTCGGGCCGATCGGATCGGGACGTGGCGGGCCCATGGCATCGACCAGGCTCGCGAGGAGCAAGGGGCTCACTCCGCCCGGCACATTGAACACCTGCGCGAGCAGCCCCTCCATCGATACCGGCACGACGACCGCTTCCAGCGGCGGCAAACCGTTGGCGAACTCGCGCGCGGGCGCGGTCGGCACCAGCGGTTGCCCGCCGGGCGCCAACGCCTCGAAGTCGCCGGGCGACAGGGTGCGCTGGAGCGGATGCGCGCTCACGAACGGACCGGTCTCAGGAAGCGTCGAACCCGCCTGCACAGCCGGCCCCGGCGACGGACGCGCCGAGCGCAGCGGACCCAGCGTGTCGAGCGGCCCCGTGGCGAGCACCGGCGCAGCGCGTTGCAAGGGTCCGGCGCCCTGCAATGGCCCGCCCGACTCGACCACGCCGGACTCCGCGCTTGCGGGAGGCGCGATGCGGGCGGCCGCACTGTCGTCTGAGATCGGTTCGGGCTGCGGCGGCTCGAGCTTCGCCGCCGGCGTCAGCGCCTGCAGCGGCGAGTTCGCTTCCAGCGGAGTTGCACCCTGCAGAGGACCCACCCCCTGTCGCGTGGCATTGCTCGACTCATCGGCCCGCGGGAACTGCGCGTGTGCGTCGACGATCGGCAAAAGGGCGAGCGCGGCGAACGCAACGGAAAAGGAAAGGCGCATGCAGGAGAAACGCTGAATTTCCTTGCTCGGTTGCCTACAGACATCCACCAGGCGGCGCGATGCGTAACGATGCGAGTGGAACTTTGCGGCTCGTTCTACTTTGAGTCGAAGCGCGAGTTTTTCGCAGCGCCACTGCCGACGAAAGCTGCGTTTTACGAATCAGAATCAAAAACGGATCACGTTTCACCTCGTGCAATCGTGGTGATCGTTGTCTGCGTTCCACGCGTCGTCTGGAACGACGCGTCGCTTCCTCCCGTTGATGCCGGCACTGGATCAACGAGCGATGGAAGGTCAATTCATGCATCCGTTACCGCGCATTGCCTTCTCCTTCTGTCTCTCGTCTTTGATCTGCTTCTCTTCGCTCTCGATTGCTTTCGCGAAACCCGATCAGGTCTTGCGCGAAGAAGCCGCCGCCGCGTCCTACTCGCCTTCGTACTCGTGTCTTGCCGCCGCCACGTCGCCATCGGTGAGAGTGGTCGCGTGCACGATCGCCATCGACGGCAAGATGGTCGGCGGCGCGGACCTCGCCGCGGCGTACGTCAATCGCGGCCAGGGCCATCGCTCGGCCGGCGACTCCTCCCGCGCCGCCGCCGACTTCCGCGAAGCCATCCGCCTGCTCGATGGCCTGGGCGAGCTCTCCGGTGCGCAGCGACTCCACCGCGGCATCGCGCATCACGCCCTGGGCCAGAGCGACCGTGCGCTCGCGGACTACAACGCTGCTATCGAGCTCGACGCGCGCAATGCGCTAGCCTACGCCGACCGCGCCATCCTGCGCGTGGCCCAGCAGGACCCGCACGGCGCGCTCGCTGATCTCGACCGCGCGCTCAATATCGTGCCCGACAATCCCGAAACGCTCGCGCTCCGCGCCGAGGTGCTGGCGGCGACGGGCGAGAACGTCCGCGCTCTCACCGATCTCGACCGCGCGATCGCGCTGGCGCCCAGCAATCCCCGGCTTCTGACCATGCGCGGCGTGGTGATGACGCGGCTCGACGAGCCGGACCAGGCGCTGGAGAACTATCGCGCGGCGCTCACCTTCGACGAACGCCATATCGAGGCGCGGGTCAATCGCGGCGCCCTCTACGCGCTGCTGGGCGACAACGACAAGGCGATCGCCGACCTCGACATCGCGCTCGAGATCCAGCCGCAGAACTCCGTGGCGGCCTACAACAGGGGCTACGCGCATTTCGCCAAACGCGACTACGAGCGCGCGCTGGTCGACTATTCGGCGGCGATCGACGCCAACCCCCGCCTCGGCTGGGCCTTCACCAACCGCTGCCTGACGCGCGTCATCCTGGGCCGCGAGCTGCCGGCCGCTCTCGCCGACTGCGACCAGGCGCTGAAGCTGATGCCGGGCCATGCCGACACCCGCGAGACCCGCGGCTTCGTCCATCTCAAGCTCGGCGACAACGAGATCGCGCTGAAGGAATACGAGGACGTGCTGCGCGAGAATCCCGGCCGGCCGTTGTCACTGTGGGGACGCGCGCTGGCCCGCGCCCGCAAGGGCGACACGCAGGGCAGCGCCGCCGACCGCGACGCCGCGCGCGCCCTGTTGCCGAAGGTCGAGCGCGAGTTCGCCGCCTACGGCGTGCGTTGAAGCCAGGGGGACACGACAATGGAGACAATCAGCGAGATCCAGCTCCTCTTGCGCCGGGTCGGGACCTGCCGCGACAACGCCGCGGTGACGCGCCGCGTCACGCGTGGTTATTCCGCCGAGGCGCGTCGGTCGTTCGAGGAGCAGACGGCGCGGCTCCATGAGCAGGCCTGCTCGCTGGAAGAGGAAGCTCAGCGCCTCGCCGATCGCCTCGCTTTGTCGCGTCGTCCCGTCGGCAGCCAGGCCGAGGAGGCCCGGCTCATCCTGTGGCTGGCGCGGGGATAGGCTTCAGGCTCAGTTTGTCATCGTGTTGCGCACACGCTCGGAAACGCAGACGTACCAGTACCAGAGCCCCATGCTGGCGAAGATGGCGGCACTCCTGCCGATCTCCATCGTGGGCACCACCATGTCGAGCGTGATGTTGGGCACGGTCAACATGACGAGCAGTGACGCCGGCACCAGGGCGGTCAGGATCCAGAGCACCAGGAAGGACCGCCTGAACGTCGCCCTCTTCCGGAACAGCTCGGCGACGACCCAGGCATTGGCGGCGACGTAGACCACCACCGCCGCGAGGATGATCGCCAGCTGCACGCGCGCCGCCGGGTTCGTCTGCCAGCCCCGCGAGAACTGCGACAGGCCCTGAACGAGGTCCACCAGATTGCGGACCAACCCGATGCAGAGGACGACGGCGAGCACCGCCAGCCATCCTCCGATCCCGGACAATTGCGCCATGTCTTTCCCCCGCTCGCCTTGCCGCCGATCGCCGGACGTTCCGCCTCTCGGCAAGGCGCCGTCAACCCCGCTCCGTGCGCTGCCGACCGATTTCCCGCACGAGACCGCGCAGCCACAGGCTGGCGAGGATGGGCATGCCGATCACGCCGAACGCCAACGCCAGCAGTTCGAGCCACGACGAGGCCGTGATCGCGGCGGCGGCGATCACGACGGCGACCGCGACCTGGTAGGTCGCGAGCGCCCGTGTGAGCCGGATCCATGGCGCGCCGGCGCCCGCCCGCTCGGCCATCGGCCCGATCAGCAACGATGCGGCGCCCGACGCCGCGAAGCTGCCGGCGGACAACCACGCGGTGAGCGTGTTGATGCGGGCGAGGAATACGTCCGCCGCGGCTGGATCCTGAAGGACGGCGCCTGACCTGAAGGTCTGGGCAGCGACCAGCATCTCGACGTCCATCACCATTCCGAGCACGCCCGCCAGCGCGAACAGTCCGATCATCGCGATCGCGCGCGCGCCACGGGCAGGCGAGAGCCAGGCCGACAGGACGACGCCGAGCAGGGCGATGGCCAGGTCGGCGACGAGGAAAAGGCCGTAGCAGACGGTGTACCAGGCCCATCGACGCTGCAGCGCCGCCATCAGCTCAGTCGCGGGAACGCCCTCGGCCGTGGTCGGCGCGAGGGTGTAGCCGTAGATCGCGACGGCGGTGCCGAGAAGCCAGCTCGTCGCCAGGACGATCGCATGCCAACGGGCGAAGGCCTGGAGGCCGCGGCGATCCGCGGTGCTGCTCCCTGTCATGTCGTCAACCCCGCTGCGTCCGCTGCCAGTCGATCTCGACCTGGAGGACATCGTAGTCCTGCAGCGCCTGCCAGTGCCGCTGCAGATCGCCCGCGAACAGGCCGCGCGTCACGCCGGCCACGAGCCTCGGCACGGCGGTGGTCATGGCATTGATGCTGCTGCCCGAGGGGCCGAAGCTCATCGTGGCGCCGATGCCGAACAGGTGGATGTCGGCCAGGAACGGCGCAGCGCCGGGCACGCGCTCCTGGAACGCATAGTCGGCGCCGAGATAGGGATAGGCGCCGAGCAGAGGGTCCTCTTCGCCCGCGGGCGGCGTGTAGCGGTCGCGCCACAGCGCGATGCTGCCCGCGAAGCCCGCCAGCTCGGGCCGCAGCGCCACGTCCTGGCGGATGCCGGTGCCGCAGATCGCATAGTCGGCATGGAACGGCCCACGCACGGTCTCGAGCCGGATACGGTCGCCTTCCATGCGCGCATCGGTCCAGCCGCGGCCAAGATGCATGGTGAAGCTCGGATGGGCGTTGGCCCGCTTGTAGGTGTCGGCCGGGAAGCCCTCGCGGGCGCGCAGGATCGTGCCCATGATCCGCCAGCGCCACTCGTCCGGCATCTCGCCGATGTGTTTCATGAATCCGGCGAAGGTGAGCCAGCGGTAGCGCTGGTGCAGCGTGGGCTCGGGCTTGCGGACGAACAGGTCGACGTCGGCACCGTGCTCCAGCGCCACCGAGGCATTGTCCATCGCCGAGGCGCCGGCGCCCAGCACCGCGACCCTCTTGCCGCGTAAGCGCTCGAAGTCGATCTCCTCGCTCGTATGGGCGCGGCGATCGGGCGGCAGCGCGCGCACGAAGTCGGGCATCCACCATTCGCCGGTGCCATCCTGGCCCGTCGCAAGCACGAGCTTGCGCGCCGCCAGCACTTCGCCGGTCGAGAGCGTGACCAGCAGGCACGGCCCGCCGTCGTCGAGCTTGCCCGGTGCGATCGCGATCGCGGCGACGCGGTTGCGCACTGGCAGGCCCACGACGCGGCGGAACCAGAGGAGATAGTCGTGCCAGTCGCCGCTCGGGATCATGTAGAGCCGCTCGAAGCTGCCGGCGCCGCGCGTGGCGTCGTACCAGGCCTCGAAGGTCAGGCTCGGCAGGCCGAGATCGGGGCCGGTCTGGTTCTTGGGGCTGCGGAGCGTCGGCATGCGGGCGTAGGTGATCCACGGCCCCTCGCGACCCTCGGGCGCGCGGTCGATCAGCAGGATGTTGCGCACGCGGTCGCGCATCAGCGCGAAGCCTGCGGCGAGGCCCGATTGCCCCGCACCCACGATCAGCACGTCGAGCGCGGGCGCGGCCCGATGGAGCCGCGGCACCATCCACTCGGTGCGCGGATGGGCGGTCATCTCGATCTCGCGCGCGACGCGCGCCTCGAGCGCTTCCAGCGCGTCCATCGCTAGCGGTTGGCGCGGGCGACCGCGGCGTTCAGCAGGAGATTGGCGCCCGGCACCGAGCGCACCAGCTCGATGTTCTCGTTCACATTGTGGCTGATGCCCTCGAAGCAGGGCGTGAAGATCATCGCCGTCGGCGCCATGGTCGCCACGGCATAGGCGTCGTGGCCGGCCTGGCTCCGCATCTCGCGATAGGGCAGGCCGAGCTCCTTCGCCGTGTTCCGGAGCAGCTCGATGCACTCCGGCGAGAACAGCTCGCTGCCCCAGCTCCAGCCCTCGGCGACCTCGATCTCGACAAGATCGGAAGAGC
>SCVT01000521.1 GCA_004296815.1 Reyranella sp.
TGGCAGCCGAGCACGATGTCGGCGTCCTCGGTGTTCTCGGTGAAGTGATGCGAGATGCCGCCGATCGACGGCACGAACATCATCGCCGCCGGCATCTTGAGGCCGATCACCTGCGCATCGTGCCCAGCGCCCGACGGCATGCGGACGTGGCCGTCCGGTGCGTGAGCCACCGCCGACTCCTCGATCGCGTCGAGGAAGCGATCGTCCATCAGAAGCGGCTTCGTCTTCGAGAGGTTCACGCACTCGACCGTGCACGGCCCCTTCTTCTGCTGCTCGGCCACGATCTTGAGGAGCACAGCCTCGAATGCCTCCAGCACCTTGATGTCGGCGTCGCGGAACTGCAGGATCATCTCGGCCTTGCCGGGAATGATCGCCGGCGCGCCGGGCTCGATCGACATCTTGCCCACCGTCCAGACGCTGCGCGGTCCGGACACGGCGGGGAACCTCTCCATCACGTCGTTGTAGAGCCGCATCATCGCGACTCCCGCATCCTTGCGGATCGGCATCGGCGTCGTGCCGGCGTGGTTCTGGATGCCACTGAAGGTCAGCCTGTACTGGAAGATGCCGACGATCGCCGTAACGACGCCGATCCGCTTGCCGTCGGCCTCCAGGAGACCGCCCTGCTCGATATGCGCCTCGAGGTAGCCGCGGTAGCGGCCTTCTTCGAAATGGACGCGCGGCGCGTCCTCGAGGCCGGCTGCCTTCAGCGCATCGCGCATCAGCGTGCCCTCGTCGCGATGCCGGGCCTTGTCGATGTCGGCGTCGCCGAACAGGCCGACGAAGGAGCGGCTGCCGGTCATCTGCCCCCAATGACCTTCTTCGTCGGCCCACGAAGCGACGTCGACGGCGAGGTGCGCCGTCTCCGGGTCCTCCGCGAGCGCACGGGCAACCTCCAGCCCGTAGATCACGCCCATGACGCCGTCGAGCCAGCCGCCGCGCGGCTGGGTGTCGGAATGCGACCCGATGAGAAGGCGCGGCCCGCTCTTGGGGCTGCGACCCAACACCGTGCCGACGCCATCGATCACCGGATCCAGCCCCGCTTCCTTCATGCGTTCCGCGAGCCAGTGCCGGCTTTCGACGTCCTGCGGCGAGAGGTGCGGCCGGTGCACACCGGTCTGATAGCGGCCGAACTCGGCGATGCGGCGGAGGTCGCCCAAAAGGCGGTCAGGATCGATGCGAGGCATGGGACCCGTTCAGCAAGTTGCGTGCCGCGTCATGACTTGGCGCGCTGCAGCGCGTCCCACACCCGCGCCGGCGTAGCGGGCATCTCCAGCCAGTCGACACCGGCCGGGCGCAGCGCATCGAGGATTGCCGCCATCACGGTCTGCGGCGCGCCGATGCACCCGGCCTGGCCGGAGCCCTTGACGCCCAGCGGGTTGGCCGCCGTCGGCCGCTCGACCAGCTCGATGTCGAACGACGGCAGGTCGTCGGCGCGCGGCAGCGCATAGTCCATCAGCGAGCCGCTGAGCAGCTGGCCCGA
>SCVT01000522.1 GCA_004296815.1 Reyranella sp.
ACGAATTGCCCCGCCAACCACATCTTGTAGGCATGACCGACACCACCTTTTCCGTGACCCAGAGCGCCGCCAAGCGGATCGCCTTTCTGGCCTCCAAGGAAGCCAAGCCCGTAATGATGCGCGTGGCCGTGCTGGGCGGCGGCTGCTCGGGCTTTCAGTACAACTTCTCCTTCGAGGACGCCCGCAGCGACGACGACCTCGTGATCGAGCGCGATGGTGCCGCCGTGCTGGTCGACAGCACCTCGCTGGAGC
Source organism: Reyranella sp. (assembly GCA_004296815.1). Classification (GTDB taxonomy): domain Bacteria; phylum Pseudomonadota; class Alphaproteobacteria; order Reyranellales; family Reyranellaceae; genus Reyranella. The sequence goes on from SCVT01000522.1 coordinate 253, forward strand.
TGCTCAAGGGCAGCCAGCTCGACTATGTCGAGGAAATGGTCGGTGCCTCGTTCCAGGTGAACAACCCGAACGCCACCTCCTCCTGCGGCTGCGGCAACTCCTTCAGCGTGTGATCCTGCCGCGATGAAGATCGCGACCTGGAACGTCAATTCCGTCCGCAAGCGGACCGGGAACCTGGTTTCGTGGCTGCAGCGCGCCAAGCCTGATGTCGTCGTCCTGCAGGAGATCAAGGCGCAGGAGCCGCAGTTCCCGACGCTCGAGGTCGAGGCCGCCGGCTACAAGGTCGCCGTCGTGGGCCAGAAGGGCTTCAACGGCGTCGCGCTGCTCTCGCAGCATCCGTTCGACGTCACCGCCCGCACCCTGCCCGGCCATGCCGAGGACGAGCCAGCGCGTTACATCGAGGGTCGCGTCCACACGCCGCGCGGTCCGCTGACCGTCGGCGGCATCTACCTGCCCAACGGCAACCCGATCGGCACCGAGAAGTTCGCCTACAAGCTCGCCTGGATGGAGCGCCTGCTGGGCCATGCCCGCGAGTTGCTGAAGCGCGAGGAGATGTTCGTGCTGGGCGGCGACTACAATGTCTGCCCGACCGAGATGGACGTCTACGATCCCGTGGGCTTCGCGAACGACGCGCTCTGCCAGCCCGAGTCGCGCGCCGCGCTGCGCAAGCTCCTCAATCTCGGCCTGACCGACGCCATCCGCACCTTCCATGCCGACGACGAGTGCTACACCTTCTATGACTACCAGGCAGGGGCCTGGCAGAAAGGCAACGGGCTGAGGATCGACCACCTCCTGCTGTCGCCGCAGGCCGCCGACCGGCTGACCGCCGTCGGCATCGACAAGGCCGAGCGCGGCAAGACCGAGCCGTCGGACCATGTTCCCGTCTGGTGCGAGCTCGACGTCGCGGCCTGACGGCCGCTCCTACTCCGCGCCGGCGCCGATCACGCCGCCGTCGGCGATGATGCACTGACCGCAGACAAAGGCGCCTGCCTTCGACGCCAGGAACACCGCCACGCCGCCGATATCGTCGGGCTGGCCGATACGCTTCAGCGCCGCCTTGCCCTCTTGCGCCGAACGGATCTGCGGGTTCTCCCACAGCGCTTTGGCGAAGTCGGTCTGGATGAGGCCGGGCGCGATCGCGTTGACGCGGATGTTGTGCTTGCCCCACTCCATGGCCAGCGACTTCACCAGCGAGAGATCCGCCGCCTTGCTCATGTTGTAGGCCGCGATGTGCGCGGAGCCCACCAGCGCGCCGATCGACGAGACGATGATGAAGGCGCCGTCCTTGCGCTCGGCCATCTCCGGTCCGACCATGTTCATCAGCCAGAGGTTCGACATCACGTTGTTCTGCATGATCTTCTGGAACACCTCCTCCTTCAGGCCGGTGAGCGGGCCGAAGTAGGGATTGGAGGCGGCGTTGCAGACCATGATGTCGATCTTGCCGTAGGCCTTGCGGGCCTCCGCGACGAGGTTCTCGAGCTGCGCCTTGTCGGAGATGCTGGCGGCGACCGCAGTCGCCTCGCCGCCCTTGGCCTTGATGCCCTTCACGACCTCCTCGCAGGCCGGCAGCTTGCGGCTGGAGACGACGACCTTGGCGCCGTGCGCAGCCATCTGCTCGCAGATCGAGCGGCCGATGCCGCGGCTGCCGCCGGTGACGACGGCCACCTTGCCTTTGAGATCGAACATCATCGGACGTCTCCCGGATTCATTTGGTCAACAGAGCTATCAGCTCAACATGCGCCGACCAGAGGAACTGGTCGATAGGCATGAGTTTCTCCAGTCGGTATCCCGCATCCTGCAGGCCGCGCACGTCGCGGGCGAAGCTGCCGGGATCACACGAGGCATAGACGATGCGCCTCACCTTCGACTGAGCAAGCTCGACACACTGCGCTGCCGCACCGGCGCGCGGCGGGTCCAGCACGACGCCGTCGAAGGCATCGAGCTCCTTGGCCGTCAGCGCGTTGCGGAACAGGTCGCGATGATGCGCGACCACACGATTGCCGCCGATCTTGCGCGCCCCCGCATCGACGGCTGCGACGGCAGGCCTATCGCTTTCAAACAGGGACAGCTTGCCTGCGCGGCCCAACGTCAGTGCCCCGATGCCCGCGAACAGGTCGGCGACATGGGCCGCGTCGCCCAGCCAGGCGGTGACCGCCGCCCGCATGGTGACCTCGGCGCGCTTCGTCGCCTGCAGGAAGACGCCGGGCGGCGGCTCGACCGTCACGTCGCCCAGGATCAGGGCCGGCGCGCGGCGCGAAACGACCGGCTCGGGCTTCGCGCGATCCCCCCAGCCCAGGCGCGCGAAGCCCGCCTGCTCGGCCAGCGTCACCAGGCGTTCGCGCAGAGGCAGGCTCAGGGCGAGCTTCTTGTGCGGACGCAGCAGCACATCGAGGCCGGTATCGGTCTCGTTCATGATCGCATCGGCCGCCGCGCCGTCCGGCAGCACCTCCGCCATGGCCTGACGCAGCGGAGCAAGGGCGGCGTTGATCGCCGGCCGGGCGACGATGCAGGTTCCGACATCCACGACCTTCGGGCTCGCGCGCTCATGGAAGCCCGCCAGCACCTTGCGGCCCTGCCGGCGCAGCACGATGTCGGCACGGCGGCGCTCGGCGGGATCGCCGGCGAGCGGCGGCATGAACTCCGGGGCCTTCACACCGCGTTGCTGCAGTGCGCGCCGGATCAGCTCGACCTTCCAGCCCGTGTAGATGTCGCGCCGCCAATGCTGCAGGGCGCAGCCACCGCAGGTGCCGAAATGCGCGCACGGCGCGGTCTCGCGATGACGCGACGGCGCCAGCACCTCGAGCAGGTCGCAGGCGATACCGTCGCCTCTCTCGTCGCGCGGCTCGGCTTCGACCGTCTCGGCCGGCAGGGTGAACGGCACGAAGTAGCGCTGGCCCTCCAGCTCGGCGATGCCATCACCGCGCGCACCGATCTCCAGGATGTCGAGCGTCACGCTCACGGCGGGTTCAGCCCAGCCAGGTCTTCGCCGGCCTCATCTCGCCGACCAGCAGGCCGACCACGTTCTTCACCGGCGGGTGCAGGATCTCGTCGCTCTTGCCCTTGGGCAACACGCCGAGATGATCGAGCAGGGCCGCCATCGCGACCTCGGAGGCACGTCCGGCGCCGTCCCACATCTTGATCGCGATCCCGAGACCGAGCGTCGGCAGCATGCCGCAGAACACGCCCTCGGCGCCGGTCTTCACCTGGATGACACCGGGCGCGGTCTCGTTGATGCGGGTGCAGAAGCGGCCCGAGCCCGCGACCATGAACGGCTCGGCGTTCATCGCGGTGCGGATGCGGACGGCGGCGTCGGCATGCTTGCTCGAGAGGCGCGACGGATCGGCCATCGACGCCATCGCCTGCGCCAGCCGCTTGAGCGGCGTCGCGAGCGTTGGGATGCCGCAGCCGTCGGTGCCGTGTGGGAAGGAGTCGGCGTCGGCGCCGCAGAGGTCGGTCATGATCGAGCGCAGGCGCTTCTGCACCGGATGGTCGTACGTGATGTAGCCCTTGGTCGGCTCGCCGTAGGTCACGGCCGTCGTCAGGAAGCCCGAATGCTTGCCCGAGCAGTTGTTGAAGGCCGGCGTCGGCAGCTGGTTGGCCCGCGCCAGCGACTCGATGCTCGCCTGCAGGCGCGGCGCATGGGTGCCGCATTCCAGATCGGCCTCGCTCAACCCGACCTTCGCGAGCCAGGCCCGCACCGTCTCGACATGCCGCGTCTCGCCGCTGTGCGA
>SCVT01000523.1 GCA_004296815.1 Reyranella sp.
CGCGAACGAGATCAGGGCGAGACCGCAGCCGACAACGAACAGGCCGCCTGCAAGAATGGGCCGGGCGCCGAACCGGTCGACGGCAAAGCCCGCCGCCGTCTGGGCAATGCCCGAAACGCCGTAAAAGATGCCCGCCAGCAAGCCGACGTCGGCGTAGCTGAGCCCCGCCTCCTGCCGGACAATCAGCAGCATGGTGGCGAAGGCGAGCTGGTAGTAGTGGCTGGCACCGTGGGCGACACCGATGAGGCTGATCACCCGGAAATCGTGCTGGAGCGGCCCGACGGTCGTTGCAGACATCAACACCTCTTGCTCGCCATGATAGGCGATCCGCAGCGCGGACATTCGCCGGAAATGCGCAAGGAAGCCATGCAGCCGTGATGACGCGGCGCAGCACGACGGGTAGTGTCCGCGCCGACGGGAGGGAGAAACGCATGAAACGGTGGAAGCATCGCCCGGAAGGCTCGACCTGGGGCGATTGGGGCGACGACGACCAGCTGGGACGCCTGAACCTGATCACCCCGAAGAAGGTGCTGCAAGGCATCGCCGAGGTGAAGGAAGGCCTTTCGTTCTGCCTCAGTCTTCCGCTCGACTTCCCCGGCGGCAACGTGCTGAACCCGCGCCGCTTGCCGCCCGTCCTCTCCCCGACCGGCGATGAGAACGGCTGGCGCTTCAACTTCCTCACCAAGCAGCTCAATCCGCTCTTCCAGGACGTGGCGAGCGACGATCGCGTGATCCTCACGCTGCAGTATTCGACCCAGTGGGACACGCTGGCCCATGTCGGCGGCATGTTCGATGCAGACGGCGACGGCGTGCCCGAGCCGCTCTACTACAACGGCTTCAAGGCAGGCTCGGACGTGGTCGGCCCCCAGCCCGACGCCGGCCGCGACGGCTGCGGCCATCTCTCCTACGCCCACAAGCTCGGCGTCGAGAACATGGCGGCCAAGGCGATCCAGGGTCGCGGCGTCCTTGTCGACCTCGAGAAGCACTATGGCCGCGACCACAAGTATGTGAGCTACGACGACCTGAAGCGCGTGCTCGATGCCGACAAGGTCGTGATCGAGCCCGGCGACATGCTGCTGCTCTACACCGGCTTCACTGACGAGATCATGAAGATGAACAAGCAGGTCGATCCGGCTCGCGCGCACGCGATGTGCAGCGTGCTCGACGGGCGTGACAAACGCCTGCTGCAATGGATCACCGACAGCCAGATCTCTGCGCTGATCGCCGACAACTACGGCGTCGAGGCGGTGCCGGCAAAGGAAGGTCCGGCCGATGCCGAACATCCCTCGCTCCCGATCCACAACCATTGCCTCTTCAAGCTCGGCTTGAACCTGGGCGAGATCTGGTGGCTGAAGGACCTGGCGCTGTGGCTGCGCGACAAGAAGCGCTCGCGGTTCCTGCTCACGGCGCCGCCGCTTCGGTTGCCCGGCGCCGTGGGCTCGCCGGCGACGCCGGTCGCGACGGTGTGAGCATCTCCATCGTGACGTCGTTTCCAGAGCTCGTTGCGCAAGGTCTCAAGGCCGAACGCTTTGCCATGGTCGATATCGGCTGCTCGGGCGGCCTCGAGCCGCGATGGCGTGCATTCGGCGACCGCCTGCGCGCCATCGGCATCGATGCGAGCGCCAGCGAGTGCGCCAGGCTGGCGTCGATCGAGAGCAATCCCGATGTGAGCTACATCGCGGCGTTCGTCAGCCCGCGGGCCGACAAGCCGGTCGACCTCTCGGCCGGCCCGGCCGCGCCGCTGATCATGAAGATGCGCGACCGCTTGAGTTTCATGCGCACGCGAGAGATCCGCGAAGCGCAGCTGAAGACGGCGTCGTCGCACGAGCAGTTCCGGAACAATGCCTGGGAGATGACCGGCCTCGCCGACCCCTCGAAGCCCGTCGTCCTGCCCGAGCTGCTGGCCGCGCGAGGCTGGAACGACCTCGACTACCTCAAGATCGACACCGACGGGATCGACTGGCAAATCCTGCAGCCGCTCGATGGGCGGTTCGCGCCGCTGAAGCTGCTGGCCGTGCAAATGGAGGTGAACTTCGTCGGCGACGGCGCCGACGACGAGCATTCGTTCCACAACACCGACCGCTTCATGCGACGCCAGGGCTTCGACCTCTATCGCCTCGACGTGCGCAACTATTCCTCGCGTGCCCTGCCCTCGCGCTACATCTGGCCGACGCCCGCCGAGACTCATTCCGGCCGGCCATTCCAGGGCGAAGCCTACTACGCGATCGATCTCCTCGGCCCCAAGGGAGCGGACCGCCTTGCACCGTTGAGCGACGAGAAGATCGCCAAGCTCGCGGGGATCCTGTCCGCCTGGGACATTCCTGACGCCGCTGCCGAGCTCCTGCTCGGCATCAGAGATCGGGTGTCCAAGGCGATCGATGTGGAACGGGGACTCGACCTGCTGGCGGCACAGGCGCAGGACGGCAGGCCCAGGCCGCTCGACTACAAGGCTTACATGGCGCGCTTCGAGAGCGATCCTGCCGACTTTTACAGGCCCGAGGGCCCGATCCCTCTCCGCGAACGCTTCGCCGCGGCGTGGCGCAGCTTCTGGCACCCGCGCACGAAGCGCTAGAGCCGCGGTCCGGCGGAGTGGGCTGTCCGGAACACCCAAATCTTCATCAGCACGTACCCGATGATCGCGAAGGCAACGCAGCTCGCGAAGACGCCAACTTCGCGCGGCAAGCCGAGCTTGTCGCACAGCGCCCAGACCATGACGTAGGACACAACGAGATTGATGCCGTGCGTGGTCAGGAACCGCAGGATTTCGCTGTGGCTGAAGCCCGTCCCGGCGCGGAACACGAGGTGCTTGTAGCCGAGGAATGCCACCGGGATGCCGAGAAAGTAAGCGAGCGTCGACGACACCTGCTTGCTGAACGGCAATAGCCACATGAACAACAGCGATAGCACCGCATAAAGCAGCGTGTTGCCACCGCCAACGATCAGGAAGCGCAGGACCGGATTCGCCCAGACCTGCCGGATCAACGAAACCAGCGGAGCGATCAAGCCCAGCTCTTCCAGGGCGCCTTCTTCGACGCCCACAGCTCCTCGAGCTCGCGCTTGTCGCGCAACGTGTCCATCGGCTTCCAGAAGCCGGTATGACGGAAGGCGCGCAGCTCGCCGTCAGCCGCCAGGCGCTCGAGCGGCTGGCGCTCCCAGATCGAGCTGTCGCCGTCGGCATAGCCGATCGCCTTGCGGTTCAGCACGAAGAAGCCGCCGTTGATCCAGCCCATCTCATTGTCCGGCTTCTCATGGAAGCGCGAGACGCTCTGGTTGTCGGCGATATCGAGGATGCCGAACCGTCCCGGCGAAGGCACGGCCGTGACGGTCGCGGTCTTGCCGTGCGCCTTGTGGAACGCCAGCAGCGCCGTGATGTCGACGTCGGACACGCCGTCGCCATAGGTCAGGCAGAACGTGTCACCATCGATGAAGTCGGCGACACGACGCAGACGGCCACCGGTCATGGTCTCCAGGCCGGTATCGACCAGAGTGACCTTCCAATCGATGTCAGCCGACGAAAGGTAGCTGGTCGAGTTGGCCTTGAAATCGAACATGACGTTCGAGCTCTCGAGCAGGTAGTTCGCGAAGTACGACTTGATCGATGAGCCCTTGTAGCCGCAGCAGATGATGAAATCGTTCAGCCCGTGGGCGGCGTAGATCTTCATGACATGCCAGAGGATCGGCTTGCCGCCGATCTCAACCAGCGGCTTGGGGCGGATGTCGGTTTCTTCGGAGAGTCGTGTGCCGAAGCCTCCCGCCAGGATGACCACCTTCATGCGCGCGTCTCTCCCGTCTCGAACACCTTCTCCGACATGCTCTCGACTCCCTTGTCGATGACGCGCTCGATCACCACGAACGGATGCCCTCAGATCGGAAGAGC
>SCVT01000524.1 GCA_004296815.1 Reyranella sp.
GTAACCACCATGCCCGATTCGATTTCACCGAAAGGTCCCGCCCTGCTCGACGCCGCGGGAGCGGCCTCGCTCGTCGGCTCCTACGCCGCCGTCTCCAAGGGCGCGGCGCTGAAGGACATTGGCCGCATCGACCAGCACATGGGCCGCTTCATCGCGATGTCGCCGATCTGCCTCGTGTCCACTGCCGACGCGTCGGGCAAGCAGGATGTCACCCCGCGGGGCGACCCGCCGGGCTCGTTCAAGGTGCTGGACGAGAAGACGATCGCCATCTCCGACCGTCCGGGCAACAACCGGCTCGATACGCTGAAGAATCTCGTCGAGAACCCCGAGATCGCGCTGATCTTCCTGCTGCCGGGCATCAACGAGACGGTGCGCGTGGCGGGCACGGCGCGGCTCTCCGTCGATCCCGGACTGCTCGAGTCCATGGCCGTGCAGGGCAAGGCGCCGAAATGCGCCATCGTCGTCTCGGTGCGCCAGGCCTACCTGCATTGCGCCAAGGCGCTGCTGCGCTCCAAGCTGTGGGCCAGCGACTACGCCGTGCCGCGCGACACCTTTCCCTCGATCGGCCGCATGGTCGGCGATCAGATCGGCCTCTCCGAGGAGGAGAAGAAGCAGCGCGAGGCCATCACCGAGCGCGCCTACAAGGAGGGTCTGTGGGCACCTATACAATAACCGGACAGCGCGCCCGCCAGATGCGGGTGGTACCGGCCGAGGTGCTGAAGCGGCTCTATGCCCGCGACGACGCCAAGGGGCTGGTGCAGACGGCGGCGCATCTGGCTCTGCTCGTGGCCGGCGGCTGGCTGGTGCTGCGCGCGGTGGGCACGTGGTGGATCGTGCCGGCGCTCTTGCTGCAGGGCATCCTGGTCAACGCGCTGTTCGGCGCCCTGCACGAGGCCGTGCACTACGGCGCCTTCAAGACGCGCTGGATGAACGACGTGCTGGCCTTCTTCTCCGGCGCGGCCATCCTGAACAATGCGGGCTTCTACCGGCACTATCACTACGCCCATCACCGCTACACCCAGGATCCGGCGCGTGATCCCGAGCTGATCTCGGCGGTGGTGCCAAAGACCTGGGGTCAGTATCTCTTCCGCGTGAGCGCGATCCCGTTCCTGCTGATCCGGATGCGCGACCTCTTCCTGTTTCCCTTCGGCCGCCGCGGCAACGTCGACTACATCCACGAGGCCGGCTGGCCCGAGGTCCATCGCTGGGGCCGTTGGCTGCTGGCACTGTATGCGGCGCTGATCGTGGGTTCGGTGGTGCTGGGCACGACGGTGGTGCTGTGGGTCTGGTTCCTGCCGCTGCTGGTCGGGCTGCCGCTGCTCCGTCTCTATCTTCTCTGCGAGCACACGCTCTGTCCCGAGAGCGACGACGGCTTCGCCAACACGCGGACCACGCTCTCCAATCCGGTCGTGCGGTTCCTGATGTGGAACCTGCCCTATCACGCCGAGCATCACCTCTTCCCGAACATCCCCTTCCATCAGCTTCCCGAGGCGCACCTGCATCTCCGGCCGCACCTGAAATACGTGGCGCGGAGCTACACCCAGGTGCAGCGCGAGATCATCCGGAGCCTTGCGTGAGGACAAGCGAAGGCGTCTGGTCGGCGAAGCTCACACCACAACGCGGCGGCTCGCTCGACGCCCGTATCGTCTGGAAGACCTACGGCACGCTTTCACCCAAGCGCGACAACGTCATCCTCTACCCGACCAGCTACGGCGCCCATCACACCGACATCGAGTGGCTGGTCGACGTCCGGCACTGCCTCGATCCCAGCCGCTACTTCGTCATCATCCCCAACATGCTGACCAACGGCCTGTCGTCCTCGCCGTCCAACACACCTGACTTCCCGCAGGTCACGACCTACGACAACGTCATGCTGCAGCGGCAGATGCTGCTCGAGCTGTGGGGCATCGACCGGCTGAAGCTGGTCTACGGCTGGTCGATGGGGGCGCAGCAGGCCTATCACTGGGGCGCGCTGTTCGGTGAAGCGGTCGAGCGAATCGTCGTGAATTGTGGGTCGGCCAAGACGGCGCCGCACAACTTCGTCTTCCTCGAAGGCATCCGCACGACCCTGCAGGCTGCGCGCACGCCGCAGGACGGCTTGCGCGCCATGGGCCGCATCTACGCGGGCTGGGCGCTCAGCCAGACCTTCTATCGTCGCGAAATGTGGCGTGAGCTGGGTTTCAAGGATCTCGAGGATTTCCTCGTGCGCTCTTGGGAAGCCAACTTCCTGCGTCGCGACATGCGCGATCTGCTGGCCCAACTCTCTACCTGGCAGAACGGCGACATATCGGCCAACGATCTCTATCGCGGTGACCTGCAGATGGCGCTCGCAGGCATCAAGGCCAGGGTGCTGCTGATGCCGTCGGCTACTGACCTCTACTTCCAGACCGACGACAACCGGCTGGAGCTGCCGCATCTCAAGTACGGCAAGCTGGCCGAGATTCCGTCGGTGTGGGGCCACCGCGCCGGCAATCCTCGCGACAATCCCGAGGACCAGGCCTTCATCGACA
>SCVT01000525.1 GCA_004296815.1 Reyranella sp.
TGCTCGACGAGTTCCCGCTCAACACCAGCGGCAAGGTCGACCACGACCGCCTGCCCAAGCCGCATCCCCTGCATGCCGAGGCCATGCCCCCCACCGAGGGCAACACCGAGCGCATGCTCGGCGAGATCTTCGGGCGCGTGCTGGGCGTGCGCAATGTCGGGGCAGATACCAACTTCTTCGATCTCGGCGCCACGTCGCTCAAGCTGGTCGAGGCCCATGCCGCGATCGAGCGCATCTGGCCTGGCGTCAGCGTCGTGGCTCTGTTCCGCCATCCCAATATCCGCGACCTGGCGCGCGCTATCGAGGGCCGCGACACCTCGCTCGACACCGCCGCGCGCCGCCGCGCGCAGCAGCAGGCGGATGCCCTGAAGAGGATGCAGCGTAACCGGCTGGCGCAATGAGCAGCGAGCTGCCCGATAATGCCATCGCCATCGTCGGGCTGGCCGGCCGCTTTCCGGGCGCTGACGACGTCGCCCAGTTCTGGGAGAACGTACGCAGCGGCACGACCTCGATCGCACGCTTCAGCGAGGCCGAGCTCGAGGACTCGTTCGGCACCGACATCCGTCACGACCCGAACTTCGTGCGGGCGCGGCCGATCCTGAAGGACGTCGACAGGTTCGACGCCGAGTTCTTCGGCATGCTGCCGCGCGAGGCGGCGCTCACCGACCCGCAGCACCGGCTGATGCTGGAATGCGCGTGGGCGGCACTCGAGGACGCGGGCTACGACCCGGCGAAGTATCCCGGCTCGATCGGCGTGTTCGCCGGCTCGAGCATGAACACCTACCTGCTGACCAACGTGCTGGCGGAGCGGCAGAGCGCCGACGGCTTCACCAGCGACTACCAGGTCGGTTCCTACGACACGCTGCTGGGCGCACTCGCCGACACGCTGGCCACCCGCATCGCCTACAAGCTCAATTTGCGCGGCCCTGCGATGACGGTGCAGAGCGCCTGCTCGACCTCGCTGCTGGCCGTGGCGCAGGCCTGCCAGAGCCTGCTCACCTACCAATCGGACATGGCGCTGGCCGGCGGCGTCTCAGTCACCTTCCCGCAGAAGCGCGGCTACCTGCACCAGGAAGGCGGCATGGTCTCGCCCGACGGCGTCTGCCGGCCGTTCGACGACGGGGCCGGCGGCACGGTGTTCGGCGACGGCGCGGCGGTGGTGCTCCTGAAGCGGCTGGCCGACGCGATCGCGGACGGCGACCATATCCATGCCGTGATCCGCGGCAGCGCGGTCAACAACGACGGCGCCGACAAGGTGGGCTTCACGGCGCCGAGCGTGCGTGGCCAGTCGGAAGTCATCGCCTCGGCGATCGCCACCGCCGGCATCGACGCCCGCACCATCGGCTATGTCGAGTGCCACGGCACGGCGACGCCGCTCGGCGATCCCATCGAGTTCGACGGGCTGGTGCGCGGCTTCGGCGCGCAGAAGGTCGCGCAGCCCTACTGCGCGCTGGGCTCGGTGAAGGCCAATGTCGGCCATCTCGACGCCGCCGCCGGGGCGACCGGGCTGATCAAGGCGGTGCTGGCGCTGCAGCACCGCGAGATCCCGCCGCTCACCAACTTCACGCGCCCCAACCGCCACATCGATCTCGCCGGCAGCCCGTTCTACTTCCCCGCCGCGCCGCTGCCCTGGACACAAGGCACCGCCCCGCGACGTGCCGGCGTGAGCTCGTTCGGCGTCGGCGGCACCAACGTCCATGTCGTGCTCGAAGAGGCGCCTCCTGCCGCCGCGCACAAGACCGGCGCCACGCACAGCCATATCCTGCCGCTGTCGGCGCGCAACGACGCCGCACTGGGCGAAGCCGCCGCCGCCCTTGCCGACTATCTTGAACATGCCCCCGCCGCCCAGCTCGAGGACGTGGCCCGCACCCTGCAGACCGGCCGCCGCGCCTTCGACCGTCGCGTCGCGGTCGCGGCGGACTCACGCGAGGACGCGATCAGGGCGCTGCGCGCGCTGCCGACCGCCACCACGGCTCAGGGCAGGCCGCCGCTCGTCTTCATGTTCCCCGGCCAGGGCGCGCAGCATGCCGGCATGGCGCGCGACGTCCATCGCGACCACGCGCTGTTCCGGCGGCTGGTCGACGAGGGCATCGCCATCGCGAGCCCGATCGTGGGCGATGGTCTGAAAGCGCAACTGCTCGATCCGGAGGCGACTGGCGGCGATGCGACGCTCTATGCGCAGCCCGGCCTGTTCATCTTCGAGTACGCACTGGCGCGGCTCTATATGTCCTGGGGCCTCGAGCCCGATGCCATGGTGGGCCACAGCGTCGGCGAGTTCGTCGCGGCATGCCTCTCGGGCGTCTTCACCTATGAGGAAGGCTGCCGCCTCGTGGCCGAGCGGGCGCGGGCGATGCAGGCGTTGCCGCCGGGCGCGATGCTCGCAGTGCGTCTGCCGGAAGCCGAGCTGCGTGCCGAGCTGGGCGATGCGCTCGATCTCGCCGCCATCAACGCGCCGTCGCTGTGCGTGGCCGCGGGACCGAAGGCCGACATCGACGCGCTGAACGCGCGCCTCACCGCGCGCGGTGTGATGTGCCGGCCGCTCGCCGTCAGCCACGCCTTCCATTCGCGCGCCCTCGATCCGGCGCTGCCGGAGATCGAGCGCGCCGCCGCTGCGGTCGCCTTGCAGACGCCGCAGCGTGCCTTCGCCTCCAGCGTCACCGGCGGCTGGGCGAGCGCGTCGCAGGCGACCGATCCGAAATACTGGGCACGCCACGGACGTGAACCCGTGCGCTTCGCCGATGCGCTGGCCACGGTCGCGCGCGAGGGCCAGCCGTTCCTGCTGGAGGTCGGCCCGGGCCGCAACCTCGCCGGCCTGGCGGCGCAGATCGTCGACCGCCGCAACCTGCGCGGCGTCGCGGCCAGCGTGCCGGATGCCGAGACCGAGGATTTGCGCGAGGCGCTGGGCGCGCTGTGGAGCACCGGCGTCGAGATCGACTGGACCCAGGTCGGCGCGCCCGAGGGCCGGCGGATCCCGCTGCCCACCTACCGCTTCCAGCGCACGCGGCACTGGATCGAACGCAGTGCTCGGCGCGCTGCCGCGACGGTGCCGGTCATCGACGCCGCGCCCGTGGCTGAAGCCGCGCCGGTCGCGGCGTCGGCGTCGCGACTGGAAACCCTGCAGGCCGAGATCGTCGGCATTCTCGAGCACCTGTCAGGTGCGGTGGACATCGACCCGCGCGAGACCTTCGTCGACCTGGGCTTCGACTCGCTGCTGCTGGGCCAGGTCGCGCGCGCCGTCGAGCGCAAGTTCAGGACGCGTATCACCTTCCGCCAGCTCCTGAAGGACATGCCGTCGGCGGCGGCCCTCGCCCGCCATCTCGACGCGACCCTGCCGGCCGACGCGGTGCAGCCGCAACCGAAGGCCGCGACACCCGCCACCGCGCCACCGCCGGCCGACGACGGCGAAGCGAGGGTGCGGCTCTATCGGCCGTCCGCGGCCAAGGTGCCGAGCACGCTCAGCAACGCCCAGCGCGACTATGTCGAGACCCTGGTGCGGCAGATCAACGAGCGCACGCCCCTCTCCAAGGCCAGGACGCAGCGCGACCGCGCCGTGCTCGCCGATCCGCGCACCGCCGCGGGCTTCCGCCAGGAGTGGAAGGAGCTGGTCTATCCGGTGATCGCGGCCAGCGCCAAGGGCTCGACGATCCGCGACATCGACGGCAACGACTATGTCGACCTGGTGAACGGCTACGGCCAGACCATGTTCGGCCACTCGCCGGACTTCGTCACCGAGGCGATCGAGGCGCAACTCAAGGACGGCTTCCCGATCGGCCCGCAGACTCCGCTGGCCGGCGAGGTCGCGACGCTGGTCTCGGAGATGACCGGCGACGAACGCGTCACCTTCTGCAACACCGGCTCCGAGGCGGTGATGGCCGCGATGCGCGTGGCCCGCGCTGTCACAGGCCGCGAGCGCGTGGTCGTTTTCGCGCACGACTATCACGGCCAGTTCGACGAGGTGCTGGTGAAGACGGGCGGCGGGGCGGCGCGCGCCGCGGTCCCGGTGGCGCCGGGCATCCCGCCCGAATCCGTCGCCAACATGACGGTGCTGCCCTACGGCGACCGCCGCAGCCTCGACTGGATCGAGGCCAACGGCGAGGACATCGCCGCGGTCATGGTCGAGCCGGTGCAGAGCCGGCATCCCGACCTGCGTCCCAAGGAATTCCTGCAGAAGCTGCGCGCGCTCACCGAGGCGAGCGGCACGGCGCTGGTGTTCGACGAGATCGTCACCGGCTTCCGCGTCCACCAGGGCGGCATGCAGGCGGTGTTCGGCATCCGCGCCGACATGGCGACCTACGGCAAGGTGGTGGGCGGCGGCATGCCGATCGGCATCCTGGCCGGCAAGGCGCGCTTCATGGATGCGCTCGACGGCGGCATGTGGCGCTACGGCGACGACTCGATTCCCGAGACCGCGCCGACCTTCTTTGCCGGCACCTTCGTGCGCCATCCGCTGGCGCTCGCGGCCTGCAAGGCCGTGCTGCTGCACCTCAAGGCCGAGGGGCCGGCGCTGCAGGAGGCGCTCGCCGCGCGCATGGGCGGGCTGGTGCAGCGGCTGAACGGCGAGCTGCAGCGGCGTGGGCTGGCGACGCGCCTCGAAGCCTATTCGAGCTGGTTCCACATGAACTTCGCGGCCGAGGGGCCGCTCGCCGCCCTGTTCTGGCCGCAGATGCGCCAGCTCGGCGTGCACGTGCAGGACGGCTATCCCTGCTTCCTGACGACCGCTCACTCCGATGCCGACATCGCCGCCATCGAAGGCGCCTTCGCGGCCACGCTCGACGCGCTGGAGCGCGGCGGCATCCTCGATGCGGCGCGCCAGGCCGCGTCCCACTCCGCGCCACTCACCGAGCCGCAACTCGAGATCCTGGCGGCGGCACAGCTCGGCGACGACGCCTCCTGCGCCTTCAACGAGAGTGTGAGCCTCGAGTTCAAGGGCGAGATCGACACGGCGGCGCTCGGTGCCGCACTGAACGCCGTGGTGGCGCGCCACCAGGCGCTGCGCGGCCATGTCGACCGCTCGGGCGAGCGCATGCACTTCGCGCCCAGCCTCACGCTCGATCTTCCCGTCCGGGATGTCGATTCGGCCGACACGTTGGCCAAGCTGATCGACGCCGACGCGCGCACCGCCTTCGACCTGTGGAACGGCCCGCTGGTTCGTGCCGCGCTCGTGCGGCTGGCGGCGGACCGCCATGTGCTGGTCTTCACCGCGCACCACATCGTCTGCGACGGCTGGTCGGTGAACATCGTGCTGAACGACCTCGCTTCGCTCTATCGCGCGGCGCGTGCCGGCGCGACGGCCGACCTCGCCCCGGCGCCGCGCTTCTCCGACTACGCGGCCGCGCAAGCTGAGACCCGCGAGGCGCGCGCCCAGGACCTGGCCTTCTGGACCGGCCTCTATGCCGACCTGCCGCCGCTGCCCGACCTGCCCGTCGACCGGCCGCGGCCGCCGTTGCGCTCCTACGCTGGTGCCACCTACACGACACAGTTCGATGCCGGTCTCCACGCCGCGCTGCGCAAGACCGGTGCGGCGAGCGGCACGACGCTCTTCTCCGTCCTGTTCACGGCGCTGCAGGCCGTGCTCGGTCGCCTCGCGAACGCGTCCGACGTCGTGATGGGCGTGCCGGTCGCCGGCCAGTCGGTCGACGACCAGCCCGACCTCGTGGGCCATTGCGTGCAGATGCTGCCGTTCCGCGCACCGATGGACTGGCAGGCGCCGTTCGACCGCCACGTCGAGGCGGTGGCGCAGCGCCTGCTCGACGGCTTCGACCATGCGCGCTGCACCTACGGCACGCTGGTCCGCGCGCTCCCGGTGCAGCGGGTCCCCAACCGCCTGCCGCTCACCGAGATCCAGTTCAACCTGGAGAAGCTCGCCGACGCGCTCGACTTCGGCGGCGCCCAGGTCGCGGTGACGGCCAACGGCAAGGCCGCGGTCAACTTCGACCTGTTCGTCAACGTGAACGAGTCCGCGTCGGGGCTCCGGATCGACTGCGACTACAACAGCGACCTCTACGACGAGGCGACGGTCGCGCGCTGGATGGCGCACTACCGCCGCCTGCTCGACGGCATCGTCGCCGCGCCGGCCACGACCATGGCCGCGCTGCCGCTGCTGACGCCTGCGCAGGAGCGCTTCGTCCTCGACGAGGTCAACGACACCGCTGCCGCCTATCCGCGCGAGAGCTGCCTGCACGAGCTGTTCGCGGCGCAGGCGGCGAAGACGCCCGACGCCATTGCGGTCGTCGACCGGCACGGCACGATGACCTATGCCGAGCTCGACCGGCGCTCGACGCGGCTCGCCCACGAGATCCTCGCCGCTGCCCCCGACATGCGCGGTGGCCGCGTCGCCATCGCCGTGGACCGCTCGCGGCTGCTGCCGATCTCGCTGCTCGCGGTGATGAAGTCGGGCCACGCCTATGTGCCGCTCGACGCGAGCCAGCCGATCGGCCGGCTGAAGCAGATCGCGTTGACGGCACAGATCAACGGCCTGCTCTGTCTCGACGACCAGGTGGCCGGGATCGCGCCCTACGCCGTCACGCTGCGGCCGGACCGGCTGGACCTCGACGAGGTGCTGCAGCGTCGCCCGTTGCCCAAGGCGACGGCCGACGCCCCGGCCTACGTCCTGTTCACCTCGGGCTCGACCGGCGCGCCCAAGGGCGTCGAGGTCGGCCATCGCGCGCTCACCAACCTGATCACCACCGTGGTCGACCGGCTCGACATCACCGCGAGCGACGTCGCCATCGGATCGAGCGCCATCACCTTCGACGTGGCCGCCACCGAGATCTATGCGCCCCTCGTGACCGGCGGTCGGCTGGTGCTGAGCGAGGCCGACGAGGTCAGGACCGGCGTCGAACTGATTGCGCTCGCGCGGAAGTCGAATGCCACGCTGATGCAGGCGACGCCGACGCTGTGGCGCATGCTGCTCGACGCGGGCTTCGCCTCGTGGCCCGGCCTGCGCATGATCACCATGGGCGAGGCGATCGCGCGCGACACCGTCGACCGGCTGATGGCGGGCGGCGGGCGGCTGTGGAACCTCTACGGTCCGACCGAGACGACGATCTATTCCTCCGGCCGCGAGATGCTCCCCGGCGAGACCGAGGTCACGATCGGCCGGCCGCTCGCCAACCAGCAGCTCTATGTGCTCGACGACCGCGACCAGATCGCGCCACCCGGCAGCCTCGGTCACCTGTTCATCGGCGGTGCCGGACTGGCCGCGGGATATTTCGACCGCAGCGACCTCACGGCGGCCGCGTTCCGCACCATCGCGCTGGCCGGCCGCGCACCGCAGCGCCTCTACCGCACCGGCGATCTCGCGCGGCTGCTGCCGACGGCTGAGTTCGAGCTGCACGGCCGTGTCGACCACCAGGTGAAGCTGCGCGGCTTCCGCATCGAGCTCGAGGAGATCGAGGCGGTGCTGCGGCAGGCGCCCGACGTGCGCGACGCCACGGTGCTGCTGCGTGCCGACATCGGTCCCGATCCGGCCCTGGTCGGCTACGTCACGGGGGCTGCGCGGGCCGCCGAGCTCTCGGCCTTCCTCGCGGCCCGCCTGCCGGCCTACATGGTGCCGTCGCGCTGGGTGACGCTCGATGCGCTGCCGCTCACGACGAGCGGCAAGATCGACCGCAACGCCCTGCCCTCGCCGGCGCCGACGGCTGCGGTCCCGACCGGCGGCCTGCCGCGCACGCCGCTCGAGGGCCGCATCGCCGCGGTGTGGGCCACCGTGATCGGCCTGCCCGCGATCGGTGTGCACGACCCGCTGTTTTCCCTGGGCGCAGACTCCCTGCAGGTCTTCCGCATCGCCGCCCAGCTCGACCGGGAGGGCATCGCGATCGGCGCTCGCGAATTGATGAAAAACCCGACAGTCGCGGCACTGGCGGAGCTCCTCGAGGGCAGGCCGGCGGCGGAACGCGATGCGCCCCTACGACGCGGCCCCTCGCTTGCCGACTTCCGGCATGGCGCACGACGGCGTACCCTGAACTCGTGAGCATTGGGGGATTCGACGACAGGCTGCCGGCGGCGGCGGGCGCGGAGGCGTTCGCCTGCACGATGCTGCAGGAGCGCTTCTTCGCGCAGCAGCGAACCCGTGGACCGCAGGGGCTGAACATCGCCATGCGCTGGCAGGTGGCCGGCGCGCTGTCGCATGCCGCGGCTGAGGGTGCTCTGCAGGCGCTGGTCCGGCGGCACGAGATCCTGCGCACGAGCTTTCGCGAGATCGACGGCCGGCTGGCGCAGGAAGTGCACCCGTCCTGCCCGGTGAAGCTGAACGCCATCGATCTGACCACGCTGCCCGCAGAGGAGCGCGAGGCGCGCGCCGACGAGATCTCCCGCGCCGAGGCCGTGGCGCCGATCGATCCTGCGGTTGCGCCGCTCCTGCGCGCGAGCCTGCTGAGACTGGAAGCGGACCGCGCCGTCCTGCTGCTGACCCTGCATTCGCTGATCTGCGATGGCTGGTCGACCGGACTGATCGTCCGCGAATTCCGCGCCGCCGCCGAGGCGATCGATGCGGGCCGCGCGCCCGACGCCTCGGCGCCCGCGCTGCAGTTCGCCGACTATGCGGCGTGGCAGAACGAGCTGCTGGCGAGCGGCGAGCTGGACGAGGCGCGCGCCTACTGGATGCGCCAGTTGCGTGGTGCCTCTGCCACCCCCGTACCGCCCGATCACGTGCCGCCCGCCGGCACGCGACCGGGCACGCACAGCAACATCACCTCGCTGCTGCTGCCGCGCGCGTCGAGCGACGCGATCGATGGCTTCGCGCGCCGGCACGACGCCACGCTGTTCGGCATGGCGGTGGCGGCGCTGGCGCTGATGCTGCATCGCGTCACGGGCAGCGCCGAGATCGTGTTCGGCTCGCA